>CAYXXQ010000184.1:0-6985 GCA_964469075.1 uncultured Rhodobacter sp. | reverse complement strand
ATCCGCCCCACAACCGGGCCGTAATAGTGAAACCGAAGCACCGGGGCCGCCGCGTGATGCGCGCTGAAACCCGCGTTTATAAACCCGGCCAGAACAAGCATAATTGCCAAAAGCCCGGCCTTTATGCGCCACGGCCACCACAGAATCAGACCAAGTGTAAGGCCAAGCCCCAGCCCGGCCCCCAGATAAATCCGCAGGCCGGGTTCAAACCGCAGACTGAAATAGCCAATCGCCCCCAGACCCAGGGCCACGGGCATCCATAGCAACAGCGTGCCGCGCTGTGCTTCCAACCTTTCTGCCCATGTTGATCCGGCGCGCACCCTTGTTCTTGTCCAACTCATTGCCTAAACAACGGCCTGATACTGCCTGCATAAGATTTCCCGAAGGTTAACCCCGATGACTGCCCAGACAGACCCGGCCCAAGTGGTCACGCGTTTCGCCCCCTCGCCGACCGGCTTTTTGCATATCGGCGGCGCGCGTACGGCCCTGTTCAACTGGCTTTACGCCCGCGCCAAGGGCGGCAAATTCCTGTTGCGGATCGAAGATACCGACCGCGCAAGGTCAACCCCTGAGGCGACCGAGGCGATTTTTGAGGGCCTGCGCTGGCTGGGTCTTGACTGGGATGATGAAGCGATCAGCCAGGCCGCGCGTCAGGATCGCCACGCCGCGGTTGTGGGTGAAATGCTGGCCAATGGCAGCGCCTATAAATGCTTTGCCAGCAAGGACGAGATTGAGGCAGCGCGCGACATTGCCCGCGCCGAAGGTCACGCGACCCTGTTTCAAAGCCCCTGGCGCGATGCCCCGTCAAGCAGCCACCCCGATGCACTTTACGTGGTCCGGTTGAAAGCGCCCAATCAGGGCGAGACCACGATCAAGGACAAGGTGCAGGGCAAGGTCACATTCAAGAACGAAACGTTGGATGACATGGTGCTGCTGCGCGCTGATGGCAGCCCCACCTATATGCTGGCGGTGGTTGTTGACGATCACGACATGGGCGTCACCCACATCATTCGCGGCGATGACCATTTGTCAAACGCGGCCCGGCAAACCTTCATTTACCTGGCGATGGGCTGGAAAGTGCCGGTTTTCGCGCATATCCCGCTGATCCACGGCGAGGATGGCAAGAAGCTCAGCAAGCGTCACGGGGCGCTTGGGGTGACGGAATATCGCGACATGGGCTATCTGCCCGAGGCGATGGTGAACTATCTGGCCCGCCTTGGCTGGAGCCACGGCAATGACGAGTTTTTTAGCCGGGACCAGGCGATAGAATGGTTTGATCTGACGGGAATCGGTAAGGCCCCGGCCCGGCTGGATTTCAAGAAACTCGACAATCTGTCAGGCCAGCATATCCGCGCCGCCAGTGCGGACAGACTTCATGCTGCAATTGCGCAATATCTGGCCGCCACCGGGCAACCCGCCTTGACGGCGCGTCAATCTGCCGATCTGCTTCGGGCCTTGCCCGTTTTGCAGGAACGCGCCCGGGTTTTGCCTGATCTGATTGATAAGGCTCACTTTATTCTGTCAGTACGGCCGTTCAAGACCGACGCTGCGGCGACACAAATCCTTGATCCAGTATCCCGTGGTATACTGAATAGATTGACGCCGCAGCTGCGAAATGCTAGCTGGACAAAAGACAGTCTTGAGACGACCCTGAGGGAGTTTTCAGAGGCCGAAAAAATCAAGCTGGGCATGGTCGCGCAACCCTTGCGCGCGGCGCTGACCGGGCGCAAAGTATCGCCCAGTGTGTTTGATGTGATGCTGCTGATTGGGCGCGATGAAACCATCGCCCGTCTCGAAGATGCGGCTGTCTGACCTTTCGGAAGCCCAGCGTGGTTTTCCGGCATTGGACATAAAAGATTAACAGGTTCACGACATGAGTGACCCTGACCGGCAAGGCATATGCCCTTTCTGGCCAACCGCAAAGGATATGAGGTAGACATGGCAGACAGCACAAAAACCGCAAAGCTCAGCTTTGGCGACAAGGTCTTGGAACTTCCGATGATGTCGCCAACCGTCGGCCCGGATGTGATTGATATCCGCAAGCTTTACGCCCAGGGCGATGTGTTCACCTATGACCCCGGCTTCACCTCGACCGCGTCATGTGAAAGTGACATCACGTTCATCGACGGCGACAAGGGCGAATTGTTGTATCGCGGCTATCCGATCGACCAGCTGGCCGAAAAATCGCATTTCCTTGAGGTTTGCTATCTGCTGCTTTATGGCGAACTGCCGACGCCTCAAGAGCAGGATGATTTTGAAATCAGGATCACCCGCCACACGATGGTGCATGAACAGATGCACAATTTTTTCCGTGGCTTCCGGCGGGACGCGCATCCGATGGCGACGATGGTTGGCGTGGTCGGTGCGATGTCAGCGTTTTATCACGATTCCACCGATGTGAACGATCCATGGCAGCGGGAGGTCGCGGCGATCCGCATGATCGCCAAGATGCCGACAATTGCGGCAATGGCGTTCAAATATTCAATCGGCCAGCCGTTCGTCTATCCGCGCAACGAGCTGGATTATGCGTCAAACTTCCTGTCGATGTGTTTTTCCGTCCCCGCCGAGGATTATGAGGTGAACCCGATCCTCAGCCGCGCGATGGACCGGATATTTACCCTGCATGCCGATCACGAACAAAACGCTTCGACCTCGACAGTGCGGTTGGCGGGTTCCTCCGGGGCCAACCCGTTTGCCTGTATCGCGGCGGGCATTGCCTGCCTTTGGGGCCCAGCACATGGCGGCGCGAACGAGGCCGCTTTGTCGATGCTGCGCGAAATCGGCACGGTCGACCGCATCCCGGAATATATTGCGCGTGCCAAAGACAAGGACGATCCGTTCCGCCTGATGGGCTTTGGCCATCGGGTTTACAAAAACTTCGATCCGCGCGCCAAAGTGATGAAAGAAAGCGCTGACGAGGTTCTGGGCCTGCTGGGGATCGAAAACAACCCGACCCTGCAAGTCGCGAAAGAGCTGGAGAAAATCGCACTTGAGGACGATTATTTTGTCTCCAAGAAACTCTACCCGAATGTCGATTTCTATTCCGGCATCATTCTGGATGCGATGGGCTTCCCGACCTCGATGTTCACGCCGATCTTTGCGCTTAGCCGCACGGTCGGGTGGATCGCCCAGTGGAAAGAAATGATCGGCGACCCGACCCAGAAAATCGGCCGCCCGCGTCAGCTTTATATCGGCGCAGGCCGCCGTGACTATATCGACGTCGAAAAACGCTAAAGAAAACAGGGGCCGGAACACCACCCGGCCCCTGTTTCCTTATTGCCAAAAATACTCAAATCCCGCACCAACCAAACTGCGGCACATAAAAAAAGGGCGCAGCCACCGGCCGCGCCCTTTTCTAATTCTGACCGGAAAATCTTAGCCGCGCGCGCGGCCAACCAATTTCCAGACACCCGGCACGATCAGCGCTGCCAAAACCAGCTTCATCGCGTCGCCGATCAAAAACGGTGTCAGACCCCAGGCCAGGATCGGTTTTTCCCAAGTGTAAAGCTGCACCAGCCACAGGATGCCGGGGATATAGATCAGCGCATTGCCAACCAGCATCGCGCCCGCCATCTGCCAGACTTTGCGATCCCAGCCCATCCGCGCCGCATATCCCAGCGCCAGCGTCGCCAGCACATAGCCGACCAGATAGCCACCGGTGCCGCCCATCATATAGGTCAGGCCGTTGGCCTCGGCACCGGAATTGGCGAAGACATCAAAGCCAAGGGCACCGATTACCATATATCCAAGGATCGTGGTCAGTCCCAAACGCGGGCCATAAGCTGCGCCAATGGTCAGCACCGCGAAAGTACCAAGGTTCACTGGTACTGGCGATGGCCACAAAAGGATCTTGATTTTGGCGGCCAGCGCGAGGGCCGCAATGCCCAGCACCACCAGAATTACCCGCTTCGCCATCAAAGCGCGGCCTTCAGCGGGCCAAAACTCTTCACTTAAGACCCGGTCGGTCATCGCAATTGCCATTTATATTCCCTCCAATAGTTGCGCGTGTTTCGCCGTTTTGTGCCGAAAGCCCGGCCGCAACGCAAGTCCATTCAGCGGATTTTTGTGTAGTTTGACACCATTAAGTAGTCTTTTCGCGGCCCCTTCACGCGCCACTCAGTCCACCAGGCTGGCCAGGCACTGAAATCATAGCGCACGTGATACATATCTGGCGGGCAATCATGCGTCGCTTCAGCCGATGTTTTATCAAGTTCAAACCGGTGAAACACCCGCCCATCAGCAAACCGCACCTCAACCATGCCCGGCAATTCAGCCCAAATATACCGCCGCGTCGCTGTCAGCGGCGGCTGGTCCGCCAATCGCAAAACCCCGGTTTCGTCGTAAAGATACCCCTGGGTATCGCGGATAAACGCCGCCTCGCCTTCCATTTCGCCGATCTGGCGGTCTTGCCTGTCGTCGATTTTTCGCGCCAATCGCCAGCGTCCGGCAAAACCGTCAAATCCGAAAACCCTGTCGGTCATTTGGCGTAAACGCCAACGAAAGGCCGGCCTTCCGCGTCTAAAAACCGAACCGACAGGCCATCACCGGCGCGCTCCAACCGATAGCAATCCCAGGCCAGTCCGGGTGGCCATTGCGAACAATATCGATCATCCTCTGCCCGCCAATACCCCCAGCTTTCGCTGCCCGCATCATAAAGCGTGCGGCCTGACGGGTAAAAAACCTGGCTGGCCCCGGCGAAAACCAGTTTGCGCCCGTCAAGTGCCGCCATAATCTCGGCGCTGTTCAGGGCCTGCCAGTCAGGCGCCATTTCCTCAGCCCGGCCCTCGGTTGCCCCGGCCAAAACCGCGATGGCAAGGATCAAACCTTTCATGCGACGCTTCCTTCCCTTGTTCCCGAATGGCGCACAGTTTAAGAGGCGCGTGATCCCGCCTCAACACACGAAAAGGTCAGACCGCATGATCCCTCGATATTCCCGTCCCGACATGGTGGCCATCTGGTCGCCGGAAACCAAGTTTCGCATCTGGTACGAGATCGAGGCACATGCCTGCGACGCGATGGCCGATCTGGGTGTCATCCCGCGCGAAAACGCGGCGGCCGTCTGGAAGGCCAAAGACGTCACCTTCGACGTGGCCCGCATCGACGAGATCGAGGCCGTTACCAAACATGACGTCATCGCTTTTCTGACCCATTTGGCTGAACATATCGGCAGCGACGAGGCGCGGTTCGTGCATCAGGGCATGACCAGTTCGGACGTTTTGGACACCTGTTTCAACCTGCAACTGGTGCGCGCCACGGACATCCTGCTGGCAGATATGGACGGGTTGCTGGCGGCGCTAAAACGCCGGGCGTTTGAACATAAAGACACGGTGCGGATCGGGCGCAGCCACGGCATTCATGCGGAACCGACTACGATGGGCCTGACATTCGCGCGGTTCTACGCCGAAATGGATCGCAACAAGCAGCGGCTGATCGTGGCCCGGGCCGAGATTGCCACCGGCGCGATTTCCGGCGCTGTCGGCACCTTCGCCAATATCGACCCGGCGGTCGAAGAACATGTCTGCGCCAAGCTGGGCCTGACGCCTGAACCGATCAGCACCCAGGTGATCCCGCGCGACCGGCATGCGGCCTTTTTTGCAGCCCTTGGTGTGGTTGGATCCTCCATCGAAAATATCGCGGTCGAAATTCGCCACATGCAGCGCACCGAAGTCCTTGAAGGGGAAGAGTTTTTCTCGGCCGGGCAGAAGGGTTCAAGTGCAATGCCACATAAACGTAACCCGGTTCTTAGCGAAAACCTGACCGGGCTGGCGCGCTTGGTGCGCATGGCGGTCGTGCCCGCAATGGAGAATGTTGCGTTGTGGCACGAACGCGATATCTCGCATTCTTCGGTTGAACGTAACATCGGCCCGGACACCACGATCACCCTTGATTTTGCACTGGCACGGTTGACCGGGCTGGTCGACAAGATGGTGATTTACCCTGACAACATGCTGGCCAACATGAACAAGTTCCGCGGCCTGGTGATGAGCCAGCGTGTGCTGCTGGCCTTGACCCAAGCCGGTGTCAGCCGCGAAGACGCCTATCGTCTGGTGCAGCGCAACGCGATGAAGGTTTGGGAACAAGGCAAGGATTTCAAGACCGAGCTTTTGGCCGATCCCGAAGTTACCAAAGCCCTAAGTGTGGCCGAAATCGAAGACAAGTTCGACCTTGGCTACCACACCAAACATGTCGACACTATTTTTGCGCGGGTGTTCGGCGCCTAAGCTGACCGTGAAGGATTGCGCCCTCAGAAGGGGCGCAATCAGTCCTAGCTGCTGATCTTATTGGCCACAACCCAAGCAACCGGTAAGGCGGCAATCGCCCCAACGGCAGCGGCGATCAGGATGGGCTGCATGGTATCATAGCCCATCGTCAGTGAGGCAATCATGAAGACCCCTGCCAGGGTGACCCCGGCCATCAGATATATTACAAATTTTAGCATTTTCCGCCCTCCGACTGCGATAATCGCCCGATATCTGGCAGGCTTGCCGGGATTTGAAATTGATCTGCCTCAATTTTTGGAAAAAAGCTGGTGGAATGCGTCTGTCTGTCCGCAAGTTGTTTTCGCCGAGGGTGATTTGGCTGAATGGCACGCAAAATATCAAGGGCTGCGATCATGGCCTTGGCTGTGTTTGGGCAGGCCAGATAGCGCCCCTCCCATCTCGGGTCAAACCCTTGCTTGAACTGGTGAAGCCCTTTTGCACCGTGTTTGTCCGCAAATGCTGAAAAACCCCAATGGCACATCCGTTCGATTAGGTTTCGGGGCGGCGATAGGGTTAGGAACGGCACCGATGCCAGGGAAAACCGCCGCTGCGGGCGTTTGGCGGCGTCAGTGATTGCCGCCACAACCAGCGCATGCGCCACCCCATCCGGGGCGTCAGGCGACAGACGAATTAGGTCGAGCGCGGTTTCACCCTGTGTGGTTAACAGGCCGATGAAGCCGACCAGTCGCGATCTGTCATAGGCCAGGAAAAACCGGTGATACTGG
>CAYXXQ010000183.1:0-7012 GCA_964469075.1 uncultured Rhodobacter sp. | reverse complement strand
ACTGCGGTCATCCATCGTTTCCACGACCGAAATGTTGAAGGTGATATCAACCTCCCCGGCCCGCGCCAGAATGCGCCAGGACTGCGCCCGCATCGCCCCGCCCGGCAAGGTAATCGGCTTTCCAAGACTTAGATGTTCGACCTTCATATCGCCAAGCAAATCCTGGGCAAAAGCCACAAGATGCGGGCCCAGTTCCAGCAACAGGTTCTTCGGTTCACGCAGCAGCCAAAGGCCAAATGGCCCCGAGCGTAAGGGCGCAAGCGGCAGATGCCAGTTCACCTCGGCCGAGGTAATACGGCCAAGTTGCCCGGTAGCGCGCAACGCCTTCAGACGTTGATAAGACGGCAGGCCAAGAAAGTTGTGGCCCGCCGCAAACATCCGCCCGGAAGCCGCCGCAGCCTTGGCAATATCAGCGATTTCACCGCTTGATAACGCCACTGGTTTTTCCGTTAGAACATGCAACCCGGCCTCCAGACAAGCCACCGTCAGATCGCGATGACTTGGTGGCGGTGTCAGGATGTGAACGGCGTCACAGACATTTGCGGCAATCAGGTCGTCAAGGCTGGTGAAAGCCTGCACCCCTTGCCGATCCGCCAGCGCCTGCGCGGCCCCTGGCGACAAATCGCAGATGGCGGTTAACCGCGCCTCGGGCACGGATTTCAACGCCTCGGCATGCCAGTCTGCGATATAACCCGCGCCGATCAAAGCGGTGCAAATTTGCTTATGTGACATGATAGAAATCTCTTGCAGCCATTTATTTGTACTCGATTATATTCATGTTTTGGCGTCGCAATCGACGCCACCAATAGGTGATTATCCCGATCATATTGGGGAGTTTTGACAAGCTTAGGAAAACACTGTGATGCAGCGCCTTGGGCAGTGGCAGACCGGCGGCTTTTAGGCCTTGCACCGTGCGCAGAAAGGACAAACCGTACAGCCCTAGGACCAAGGCCGAAAGCAGGCAGGACAGCAAAAGGCCAAGGACAAAAAGCAGCGGTAAGATCAAGCCGAACAGCAGCACACGACGCCGTTCGGCAAGGAAATAGTCCGGGTGCAAATGGCCTACCTGGGCAAAGCCATGCCCGCTGCGCACCGCGCGCTGCCACCAGGACGAAAACCGGGTCATCGCGGCGTCATGACGGCTCATCTCTACCGGGACGCGGCGCAACTGCCAGCCGGATTTTCGCAGACGAACGCAAAACTCATCATCTTCGGCGGCGATGATATCAGGGTTAAAACCACCGGTTTTCGCAAAAGCCGTGCTGCGCACCAGCATGTCGCCGCCACAAGCTTTGATCAGCCCGGCCGGACGTCGCCATTCAAAATCACACAGCGCGTTGTAAATGCTATTACCCTTGTCGATTTCTGCCCGCCAGCCCGTGACCAAACCAAGGCCCGCGTCCGCTTGAAGCGCGTTAACACCGGCGGTCAGCCAGCCGTCAATCAGCAGGCAATCACCGTCCAGAAACTGCACCAGATCAGGTGGATCAGGTTGGTTGCGCCAGTGAAAAAAGCCGGCATTGCGCCCCCGCGCGGCGGTAAAAGGCGTGCTGGCATCCAGCGAAATCACCTCAACCCCGAGATCACGCGCGCGCGTCAAACTGCCGTCGGTCGAGCCTGAGTCGACATAAACCACCCGATCAACTTGCGCCAATACCGAGCGCAGGCAAGCGGCCAGGCGCGCACCTTCATTCCGGCCGATCACGACTACAGCGATGGTTAACGCGGCGTTCATTCCGCGCTCGGTTTCAGTGGATCGGGCCGCAGTACAGGCCGCAGTGCAGGCCGCGGTGCAGACGGGTTTGTGACGCCTGCAAACAGGGTCGCCAAACGCGCGGCCTCATTGCTGGCGGTGAACTCCGCAATGACCTTTTGCCGCCCCGCCTGCCCCATCCGATGACGCAAATTCGCATCGGCCAGCAGCTTGCGCAACCCATCTGCAAGCGCGTCGACATCGCCGGGCGGCACCAGAATACCGCTGATGCCGTCTTCGACCAGTTCCGGCACTCCCGCGATGCGCGTGGTTAACACCGGCAGGCCCGCGGCCATCGCCTCCATCAGGACAACCGGCAGGCCCTCGGCGAAGCTTGGCAGCAGCAACAGATCGCTTTCCAACAGCGCCCTAGCAACCGCGTCCTGCGATTGGTAGCCAGCAAACGCCACATGATCCTGAAGGCCAAGCTGGTTAACCTGATCCTGCAACAATGCCCGGTCAGGCCCGTCGCCGATCAGCGTTAGCATAAGATCCTGATGGTCAGGCACTAGCCCCGCCAAGGCCTGGAACAATACCGGCAGGCCCTTAACCGACGCCAAGCGCCCGACGAAAAGCAGGTTGTGACCCGTGCCGCGTGCGGCCCTGTCCGGCGACGACAGATAGCGGCTTGGTTCGACCCCGCAATGCACTATTGCCAGCTTGTCCCAATCGCTGGGATCAGCAAATGCCATCGCCTGAGCGCGGCAAAAATGGCTGATACAGGCGACAAAACTAGCGCGGCGGATCTTTTCGTCAAGCCGCCATCGGTGCGGTGCAAAAAAGATATCCGGCCCATGCAGGGTAAAGCTGAACGGAATCCCCGAAATTTCGCTGGCCAGCATCGCCACGGTACAGGTCGCGGTTGCGATATGGTTGTGCAGATGCCGCACGTTTTGCTGCTTCAGATGGCGCGCAAGAACCGCCGCCTCAGCAAAATAGATCAGCTGATAGAGCAGCGCCCTTGTACCGGGGGCAGAGGTTTTTACCGCCAGCGCCAGCGCTTTGAAATACCGTTGCGGGCTGGTGGTCAGGGCTGCGAGATGGGCTGAAATCAAACGTAAAGGTTGGCTTGCGGCCTTCAGCACGTAGAACGTTTGGGCGGCTTCGCTGTGCTGCTCGGGGCCGACCAGATGGCCGCCATCAGTGCGCCGGATTGAGCAGGTTTTCACCTCAAGCCCCAGGGTGCGCAGGGCTGCGACCTCGCGCTGGATAAACGTGTCGGTGGCGCGGGGATATTCGCCGGTCAGATAGGCGATCGGGCCGGGCAGATCGGCAGGTGGTTTCGCTGTCATCGGCCCGCATCCTGGTTTTCGCCTAAGCAATCGGCCATCGCCTGATCAAATCCAAAATGCGGCACCCAACCCAAACGCGCCCGCGCGCGATCATTGCTCCAGCGCATCGGCATAAGTCGAAACCGCATGGCCTGCGGCTGCATTAGCCCCGGCAACCGTGATCGCGTCCCTGGCAATATCGCCAGGCTGGCCGCCAAAAACTTCCAAAGCCCCCAAGGCACCGGCAACACCAAACGCGGCCAGCCAGCCTTGCGGATCGCGCCTACATACTGCTTGCGCGTCGGCAGATCGCTATCCACCAGGTTCAGGGTTTCAATCCTTGCGAATCCTTGATCAAAGGGTTTTAACGCAGCTATAACAACGGCTTCTGCACAGTTTTCAACGTGACACAAAGGCAAAAGCCCCTCGGCACCAATGCGGATCAGCAGCATCCCAAGTTGGACGCCAAGATGCCCGTTTCGCAAGTGCCCAGCCCCAAACAAGACACCGGGGCGCAGGATGAAAACCGGCAAACCCAGCCGATCAGCCGCCTTTGCTACAAGTTTTTCCTGCGCCAGTTTGGTTTGCGCATAGGACGCTTCATCCCCAGCCTGAACCGGCGTTTCTTCTGTTAAAACAGCGCCTTGCGGAATGTTCCTGACATCATAAAGGGCAAGGGAGCTGACAAGAACAAATCGCGGCTTTGCCTTCACGCCCTCCATTGCGGCCAAAATATTAACCGTCGCCGCGATCCCATCCCGGGCCAGACGCGCCGGGTCCGAGGTTACCGGCCCCGCCGCATGAATGATCGCGCTGGCCCCAGCCAAATGCGGGGCCAACCGGTCAGCCGCGGCCGCATCCGCCAGATCAACCGCAAGCACTGTGATCGCCGGGTCGGCCTGCCATTCGGCGCGGGTGTTTTGTCTGACAACCGCCAGAACCGGCAGGCCTTTGGCGCGGGCCGCTTGAACGATATGGCGGCCTAAAAATCCCGCTGCACCGGTCACAACGACCGGTCCTGGCGTGGCTACCGCGCCCACGGCATCGGCTCCATCGCGTCACATGACGTTGTCATTTCCTGCGCGCCAGTGTTGTCGCCGGCATGCTGGATCGCCAGCGTCACCTCGTTCAAATGCAGCGCGTATTCCGATGCCAATCTGCACGGGCGATTTTCTGAAAGGGCGGTTAACATCTCAACCGGGCCAAGCGCGAAATTCATCGCCGCCGCCCCTTTGCGCCCGACCTTCGGATGAGTCGGCCCGGACAGGCGCAAGCGTTTGCCAATCGGGTGTTCCATCAGCCGCCGCCGCAGCGTCAAGCGCCGGTGAAATCGTACCGCAGCGGCATTATACCAGGCCTGTTTGACCTGCAAAACGCCCTTATCGCCGATCACCCGAATGCGGTGGTCATGTGGGCCGACGATGGAACAGGTCAGACGCGCGATCACCCCGTGATCAAAAAACAGCGTCGCGACCGAGAAATCCGGCGCCCCGGCCACCCCGTGCGCCTTGTCAGGAATGATGTCGGCCGAGGCGGCAACAACTTTGCGCACCGCCCCGAAATAGGCGATTAGCCAGCTTAGGTAATAGCCCGCATGTTCCAGCGTGCAGCCAACGCGAAACTCGTCCTCATAAGGCCAGGGCGCACCGGATTCGCTGACCCAATCCTTGTAAGGCGCTTGCGGCACGAAACCGTCGTCAAGCTCGGCATAAACCAGGCGCGGGGTGCCCGCCGTGCCGCGCCTGATCGCCTGACCCAGGGTCTGCGCCGCCTCCCCCAAAACGCTGCACGGGGCTGAGGCCAGCATCAGATCTTTCGCCTTCGCCAAATCAAAAAGCATCCGGGCCGCGGCCATATCGGTCGCCAATGGCTTTTCGGAATAGACGTGCAGGCCGTGTTCCAGACAGGCTCGGCTAATCTCGGCATGGGCCGAGGGGTTTGTCAGGTTCAAAACCACGTCACCGGGTGGCAAAGCGGCCAAAAAATCATCCAATGAAGCTGCGAATTCCAGATCCCAGTGGCTGGCAAAGGCGCGGCCCCGGTTAGCGTCACGATCATGCACCAGTCGCAATTTCACCGACGGAAATGTCGCAAGCGAACGCATATAAAGATCGGCGACAAAGCCGCATCCGATAATGGAAAGTGCCGTCATGCCTGTGCTGCGCTCAACTTCTGTTCTGACGCTTTTTGCGTCATTGTTGCGCTGACCATAGAAAAATTCTGTGTTTTGAGCAATTTATTATTAGGTTTCAGGCCATTTACCGGGCAATTTTCATCAATGTGTGGCTTTGGTTGTCAGTTTTTCAGAAACAGCCTGTTTCCTGCCAGAAAGTTGACAATCATTGCGCAAATTACAAAAAGGAAAGCTGGGGGCGATGCCGGAAAGCAGCGTTTGATGACCTTTGCCTGCCAAACAGACGTGATCCGTAAGGCCACACGCGGCCCTTTGCCGGTGAATACCTATGACCAGGCGACACTTTTTTCCCGCATAAACAATCATTTGACCCGAAATCAAGGCTTTGCCCTTGCGACACTGAACCTTGACCACCTTGTGAAATTGTCAACCTCCGAAGTGTTTCGTCAGGCCTATGCCAAGCAGGATCTAGTCGTCGCCGACGGCAATCCGATTGTCTGGCTGATGCGCCTTGCGGGGCAGAAAACCGCCTTGATTCCGGGCTCTGACCTTGTGAAACCGTTGGCGGAACTGGCGGCCAGGGCCGGTGTTAGCATTGCGCTGGTTGGCAGCACCGAAACCACGCTGAACCGTGCGGCTGAGGTTTTGCTGCGTGACAATCCGGGCCTGAACATCGCTTGCAGGATCGCCCCGGAATTCGGCTTTGACCCAACCGGCGCGTGCGCAAATGCGGTTATTAAGGACATCGAAACCTCAGGCGCAAGACTGGTTTTCCTGGCCCTTGGCGCCCCCAAGCAGGAGGTTTTTGCCGCCCATGCGCGTGACATATTGCCGAATGTTGGTTTGGTGTCGATTGGGGCCGGGCTAGATTTTCTGGCCGGCAGCCAGAAACGCGCGCCGCGTCAGGTGCGCGCACTGGCGTTGGAATGGGCTTGGCGGTTGCTGTCAAACCCACGTCGGCTGGGCCTGCGCTATCTTTCTTGCGCGTTGATCCTGCCGGGGCATGCCTTCACCGCGATCCGGTTGCGTCGCGGCACAGCCGATATCGCGCCTTAATCCAAGCGTCGCGCAACGGCGGAGCCGCGTCTTAATACCTTGTTCAAGATCCGTCTTTTCAAGCCCTGTGGCGGCTGGATTTCCTGCGCCTGTTCAAACACCGCACCGTTCAGGGACGGGTCATGCCACAGAGCCAGCCTCACCCCCCATTTGGCAGAAACCTCCGGCGACAGGCCATCGGGGATGCCCATCTTGGTCGCCAGCATCCCCGGCATCCAATCGCTGATCACGATATCCGGGAAGCGGTCGCCAAGATCGGCCACCAGCGCGCGGCTGAACACCCGCGCCGCACCTTTTGAAACCGCATAGGCGGCACTGGTCGGGATCGGTGCGATATCGGCAAAAGTTGCAACATTGATGATCCGCCCGATGCCGGTTTCGGTCATCTGATCAAGGGCGGCAAGGCTGGTTGCGACGATGCCGCCAAGGTTGATGTCAACCGTTTCTTGAAAGCTTTCGGCAGTCTCCGCCAGGATATCGCGGCGGGGATAAACGGCGGCGTTGTTAACCAAAAGCGTGACAGGTCCGGTCTTGGATTTGATGGTTTCAAATGCGGCCCTGACGGCGGCAAAATCGGCGACATCGACCACCATCGCGGTGAACGGCCCACCCTTGGCCAGGCCTGCGGTTTCTGCCAACGCTTTCGCATCGCGGCCAAAGCCGACCACGCGCAGTCCCTCGGCGCACAGCCCCAGCGAAAGCGCGCGGCCAAGGCCAGAACCGGCCCCGGTGACCACCGCAACACCGTTTCCAATCACGTCGGTTTCCTGCATGGTTCAGTCCTTTTGGCTGCCGGGT
>CAYXXQ010000182.1:0-7053 GCA_964469075.1 uncultured Rhodobacter sp. | reverse complement strand
ATGACGACAAGGAAAAGCGCGTGGTTTATGAGCCGGTTTCACTGGTTCAGGAATATCGGCAATTTGATTTCATGTCCCCCTGGGAAGGTGCGGAATACATCCTGCCCGGGGACGAACGGGGAGACGGCAAATGATGTCCTACGGCTATTACGGCGGTGGCATGTGGATTTGGGGCCTGGTTATGGCCGCACTTCTGGTGGTGCCGTTCTGGCGCATCCTGCCGCGACACGGCATTCCGAACTGGGTCGCGCTTGCGGCGATCATTCCGCTGGGGGCGCTGATCCTGTTGTGGGTCGTTGCTTTCAAAGACAAGATCAGCGGCGACAGCTGAACGGATGGATGACGTGACACTTCTTTTTGGCATGGGGGCGACGAAAGCTGGCACAACCTGGTTGTACCGCTACCTGTCGGCCCATCCGGAATGTCACTTCCGGCATCTTAAAGAATTGCACTATTTCAACTGTGCGGAAAACCACAGCTTTGACTGGCGCAGCAACGCGCTTGCCAGCAAGCTGACCCGGCTTGAAGGTCGGCTGGCCTTTGCCCCGTCCAAACGGCAGGCGGCGCTGGCGGGTGAAATCGCTGATATCCGCGACTGGCTGGCGACGTTTTCCCAGGGCGATGCAGATCACGCGGCCTATCTTGCCTATCTTGAAAAAGGCCGCGTGGCACAGCCGGTGATGGGCGATATCACACCGGCCTATGCAATGGTGAACGAGGCCAGCCTCACGGCGATGGCCAGTCTGGCCAGCAACGTGCGGTTCATCTATATCTTGCGCGATCCATTGGCGCGGCTCTGGTCGAACATCCGCATGGCGGCAACCCGGCTGAAACAGCGGCTTGGTGGTGATCTAGATAGCCATGCGCGCGACGCGATGGATCGGTATCTGGCCGGTGAACATGCCGGGATCGAAGCGCGCTCGGACTATGCGTATACCATCAAGGCGCTGTCCTCGGTGGTGCCGGCTGAAGCGGTCCATTTGACGTTTTTTGAGACGCTGTTCACACGCGCAGCAGCGGATCGGATCACCGATTTTCTGGGCATTTCCCAAAGACCCGGGCAGTTTGAAAAAGTGGTGCATGGCGGCAAGCCCCTGGCGATTGATCCTGATCAGAAAGCCCGGGCATTGCTGCGGTTGCGGCCGCAATATGAATTCGTATCGGACCATTTCAAGGGCGCGATCCCGCAAAAATGGCACGATCAAATGGCTGAGGTAGCATAATGGACGGTTCCCACACAGATGTTCTGACTGGCGAACAGCGCATCCGCAATTTCAACATCAACTTCGGCCCGCAGCACCCGGCGGCACACGGCGTGCTGCGGCTGGTTTTGGAGCTGGACGGCGAGATTGTTGAGCGGTGTGACCCGCATATCGGCCTTCTCCATCGTGGCACCGAAAAGCTGATGGAAAGCCGGACTTATTTGCAAAACCTGCCGTATTTCGACCGGCTGGATTATGTCGCGCCGATGAACCAGGAACATGCCTGGTGTCTGGCGATTGAAAAGCTGACAGGGGTGGAAATTCCGCGCCGGGCCAGCCTGATCCGGGTGCTATATTCCGAAATCGGCCGTATCCTGAACCATCTGCTGAACGTCACGACGCAGGCGATGGATGTCGGCGCGCTGACCCCCCCGCTTTGGGGGTTTGAAGAGCGTGAAAAGCTGATGATCTTTTACGAACGCGCCTGTGGTGCGCGCCTGCATGCGGCCTATTTCCGCCCCGGCGGAGTGCATCAGGATCTGCCGCAGGCGCTGTTGGATGATATCCTTGAATGGACCAAGGAGTTCCCGGCGGTGCTGGACGATATCGAAGGCCTTTTGACCGAAAACCGGATTTTCAAACAGCGCAATGTCGATATCGCGTTAGTGTCGGAACAAGAGGCGCTGGATTGGGGCTTTTCCGGGGTGATGGTGCGGGGGTCCGGCATGGCCTGGGATCTGCGACGCGCCCAGCCCTATGAATGCTATGACGAGTTTGAGTTTCAGATCCCCGTCGGCACCAATGGCGATTGCTATGATCGCTACCTGTGCCGGATGCAGGAGATGCGCGAAAGCGTGAAAATCATCCAGCAGGCGATTGCCAAGCTGGCGGATGCCCCCGGCGACGTGCTGGCGCGCGGCAAGCTGACACCGCCCAGACGGGACGAGATGAAAACCTCGATGGAAGCTTTGATCCACCATTTCAAACTTTATACCGAGGGGTTCCACGTGCCCGAAGGCGAGATTTACGTCGCGGTTGAGGCGCCCAAGGGCGAGTTTGGCGTCTATCTGGTCAGCGACGGGTCAAACAAACCCTATAAGACCAAGATCCGCGCCCCGGGCTTCCTGCATTTGCAGGCGATGGACCACTTGTGCAAAGGCCACCAACTGGCCGATGTCGCCGCAATCATCGGCTCCCTTGACGTTGTGTTCGGGGAGATCGACCGCTGATGACCCTGGCCAGCCTGACCATATTGCTTGCCGGTACCGGGATCTTTGTGACGGGCTATCTTGCCCTGATCTTCCTGCGTGATCCGCAAAAAGCGATGGTGCAGGTGACGCATCGGGCGGAGTATTTGCCCAAGATCATGGCCGGGCGCTATTTCGCCTTTTTCCTGCTAACGATTGGCGCGGCACTTAGCCGTGATCCGATGGTGATCGGCGTTTTGTTCGCGGTATTTGCTTTCGTGTCCTTCTACGACACCTGGATTTACCAGCGCGACGGGCATCCGTTCTGGCCGCATTTCGCGGCGGGTGTTGCCTCCTCCCTGGTAGTTGTTGTGGCGCTGTTGGCGGGGGGGGCTGCGTGATGATGTTGAAAGCCGCCCTCACTGTCTTGCTGATACTGACACCAGACCACGCAATCGCTGGTGTAACCGTCGATGATCGCGACGCTGCGCGCGCATGGATTGATGCAACCTTTGCCAGGCAAAACTGCCGCATCAGCCGGGCTGGGTTTTTTGATCTGATGGCCGCTGATGGTCTTGCCCCAACGGTTGAGGATATGTCGCTTCCTATGGATGGCAGCCTGAAAATCCTGCGTCAACGCCGGGTGCTGGCTGAGTTGAAAACGCTGTTTGATGCTGGCCTCGTCTGCGAAGATATGGCCGACCGGACCGTCGCCGTTTCAAAATTCGGGGGATGCGCCGGATGACGAAACGCCCGACTGGATCGGCCAATTGCGCGCCTGAAATCCTGCCCCTCACGGATAAGAATACGAAACTGCCAACGCATATACGTCATCATCACGGGCCACTGGCCCTGTCGCATGACGATCAATGCCGAGTAATTGGAAAACCGTAAACGATGCTACGCCGTCTTCACCACGACCAACCCGCCGCTTTCGCATTTACCGCCGCCAATCTGGCCTGGGCGGATACGCAGATTGCCAAATTCCCCGAAGGTCGGCAGGCCTCGGCGATCATTCCGCTATTGTGGCGCGCGCAGGAGCAGGAAGGCTGGCTGACCCAGCGGGCGATTGAGACCGTGGCCGATATGCTGAGCATGGATTATATCCGCGCACTTGAGGTTGCGACCTTTTACTTTATGTTCCAACTGCAGCCAGTCGGGGTCATCGCCCATGTGCAGGTTTGTGGCACGACAACTTGCATGATCTGCGGTGCAGAAGACCTGATCAGCATCTGCCGCGAAGTGATCGCCGCCAGCCCGCATCAAATCTCGCAGGACGGCAATTTCTCCTGGGAAGAAGTGGAGTGTCTGGGTGCCTGCACCAACGCGCCAATGGTGCAGATCGGCAAGGATTTTTACGAGGATCTGACGGCGGACAGTTTCCGCGAAATCCTGGCCGCGTTCGGGCGTGGCGAAGTGCCGGCGCCAGGGCCGCAAAACGGTCGCTACGCGGCCGAACCTTTGGCGGGGCTGACCAGCCTGACAGAATTTGACAGCGGCCGCGATCAGCACAATGCGTCAGCCGCCCTGGCGGTGGGTCTGAACGACACGATCAAGCGCATTCAGGGCGACGAAGTGCCTATTCTGAAACCACGCAAGGCGGCAGTTACCAAGACGGCAAAAGCCCCGGCGACCAAGGCTCCTGCTGCAAAATCGGCTGCAAAACCTGCGGCAACGCCAGCTGCTGAGGCCGCTGGAAAGAAACCTAAGATGTTGAAAGCGGCCAAGAAATCCGGTGCCGATGATCTTAAGCACATCAAGGGCGTTGGACCGGCTTTGGAAAACCTGCTGAACGACATGGGCGTTTATCACTACGACCAGATCGCTGGCTGGACCGCCGATGAAATCGCCTGGGTTGACCAAAACCTGCTGCGTTTCAAAGGCCGGGTCAGCCGGGATAACTGGGTTGATCAGGCGAAAATCCTGGCCAAGGGTGGCGAAACCGAGTTTTCCAAGCGGGCGTCAAAAGGGGATGTTTACTAAATGACCCGACGCACAACAAGAAATGCAAAACAGCGAGGGTGGCATGTCTGACAAATCCTCAGAAGGTGGTTTTTGCAAGCTGCTCTGCTGGCTGATCGGCGTCGCAGCCGGGGGCTATCTGGCTTATGAATTGGTCAATACCTATGGCCAGGATCAGGTGCAATCTGCGGTTATCGGCATCGTTGCGATGCTGCTGGTCAGCCTTGTGACCCGTCGGCTTGTGTGCCGAAGTGGCCGGCGAAACCGCGTGCGCAACCGGATTGCCGAAGCTCAGGCTTTGAAGGATCAGGGCGACGACTTGCGGCTTGATACGCGCAAGGCCGCCGCAGGCCCGCCGCCTGTTGACGCGGTGGACGCAGGCTTGCAGGCCCGCATTATTGCGGCTGCAAGTGAGGCGGTGGAAGCGACCGAAGACGCGACACAAGAAACCGCGCCTGAACCTGTTGAACCGGCCCCGGCCAAGGCTGCACCAAAGCCTGCCCCGGCTGAAAAGTCAGCCCCGAAACACACCGCGATCGCAGGCGAGATGAAGCCGGTTGATGCGCTGCCAGCATCCAGGAAACCGGCATCTGCGCCAGCGGCCAAAACCGGCCTGTCAGAAATTGTGGCCAAACCAGCAAGCGCGCCTGCTGCTAAGTCCGAGGACAAGACCGCTTCGGAACCAGCTGCAAAGCCAGCCGAACCGATCAAAGCCAGCGCGCCTGCACCTGCTACCGAAGCGGAAAAACCGGCCGCAAGTCCGGCCGCAAGTGACGCGCCGTCTGAACCTTTGAAGGCCATGCCTACGAAAGCGCCTAGCTCAGAGGCCGACACGCCAAAAACGACCCCGGAAAAGCCCAAACCCGCGCCTGTGGCTGCGACAAGTGCTCATGAAACGCCGGATATCGCGCCGCTGGAACCGCGTGGCCTTGATGCCCCGGAGGGCGGCAAAGCTGATGATCTGAAACAGATCGACGGGGTTGGGGCCGATCAGGAAAAGGCCCTGAACGCCGCCGGGATCTTCCATTTCCAGCAGTTTGTCGGCATGAACCGCCGTGAGCTTGCCTGGATCGACCAGAATATTGTTGACGCGCAAGGCGAGGCTGCTGCCGAAAACTGGCGCAGACAAGCGATCGCCATCACCCGAAAAGCAGGATAACGCCTTAAAAAGACACACCAAACCGAACCGCACGACGCCGAAACCCGACCTTGAAACCCGACCCTGAAACCTTCCAAAGGAGGATATGATGACTGACAAGAACGGAAACTGCCGGACAGTTAGCCAATGGGCTGCAATCGCCTTAGGTGCGCTGGGATTCCTGTTGGCCCTGAAATGGCTTGAATGGGGCTTGGTATGGTCATTAATCGCGGGCATCGTTGTGTTTTTGGTGTTCCTGTTCGTCCTTGTGCGCATCCTGTGCGGCGACGATAAACAGTCAGCCGCAACGCCTGCCGCAACCCCTGTGGCAACTCCCGCGGCAGCCCCAACGCCTGCGCCAAAACCGGCCCCAGCACCGAAACCCGCACCGGCCCCTGCTGCGGCAGCGGCAGCGCCAGCGCCGAAGGCTGAAATTGCACCAAAGGCCGCCAAACCGAAACCGGCACCCGCGCCTGCCAAAGCAAGCAGTTCCGATGGCAGCGGCAAGCCTGCGGCACTTTCCAAGCCGCGTGCTGGTGGTGCGGATGATCTGAAACGGATCAAAGGGGTTGGCCCTGCGCTTGAGAAAAACCTGAACGAGTTGGGGATTTACCACTTCGATCAGATCGCGAATTTCACTGCCGCAGAAGTGGCCTATGTGGACGACAATCTTGTGCGTTTCAAAGGCCGCGCAACCCGGGACAACTGGGTTGCACAGGCAAAAACGCTGGCAGAAGGCGGCGAGACCGACTTCTCGCAGCGCGTAGATAAAGGCGACGTCTACTAGGACGTCAAAGAAAAGGAAGGGGGCCCTCTTGTCGCAAGACAACGCCCGAAAACAGACCAGGCTCGCGTCGATTGTGATCCTGGTGACGTTTCTGGGGTGGATGGGGGTCTCGTTCATCGGTGGCCGGATGGGCTGGGACGCGCGTTATGCGATCCTGGCGGATCTGGCCGCTTTGGCCGCGTTCTTTTGGGCGTTGGTGGTTTTGTATCAGGTCTGGCGGAAGCGCCAGCGGGACGAGGAATAACAGATGCTGAAGGATCAGGACCGGATCTTTACCAACCTATACGGCATGCACGCGCGCAGCCTGGCGGGCGCGAAAGCGCGTGGCCATTGGGACGGCACCGACAGGATGATCAAGAACGGCCGCGACTGGATTGTCGAGCAGGTCAAGGCTTCGGGTTTGCGGGGGCGTGGTGGCGCTGGCTTTCCGACCGGTTTGAAATGGTCGTTCATGCCCAAGGAAAGCGATGGGCGCCCCAGCTATCTGGTGGTCAATGCCGACGAAAGTGAGCCCGGCACCTGCAAAGACCGCGAGATCATGCGCCATGATCCACACACCCTGATCGAAGGCTGCCTGATCGCCGGTTTCGGCATGGGTGCGAACGCCGGATACATCTATATCCGGGGTGAGTTCATCCGCGAACGCGAAGCCCTGCAAGCCGCGATTGATGAGGCATATGATGCCGGTCTTCTGGGCAAAAACGCCGCCAAATCCGGCTGGGATTTTGACCTTTACGTGGCCCACGGCGCGGGCGCCTATATTTGCGGTGAAGAAAC
>CAYXXQ010000181.1:0-7115 GCA_964469075.1 uncultured Rhodobacter sp. | reverse complement strand
CCCCGCAAAGGCCTCTGGCGCGAGATGGAGCGCCGCTATGAGGCCTATAAATCCCGCGTCGTCGCCCCGTTTTTCCGCGATCATTTCGCCAAGATCGACCGCCAGATCGTACTGGTCGACGCGCTGGGCGCGATCCATTCCGGCCCGGCCGCGGTCGAAGACCTGCGCGCCGCGATGGCCGATGTGCTGAAAGCGTTCCGGCCCGGGCGCAACAGTTGGCTGTCCTTCCTGTTGGGCAAGCGGGTTGATCGGATATTGTTTGCCGCCACCAAGGCTGATCACCTGCATCACAGCCAGCACCCCAAGCTGACTGCGATCATGCAGGCGCTGCTGCGCGAAGCCCGCGACCGTGCCAATTTCGCCGGGGCCGAAACCGCCGCGATGTCGATTTCCAGCCTGCGCACCACGGTCGAGGAAACCCTGGATCACAAGGGTGCGGCCCTGGATTGCGTGCGCGGCATCCTGGAAGACACCGGCAAGACCGCCGCCTTTTATCCCGGTGAGTTGCCCGACGATCCGGCGCAATTGCTGACCCCGGCGCGGCAGGGGGCGACCAGTTGGCTGGACGCGGACTACAAGGTGATGAAGTTCCGCCCCGCCCGGCTTGACCTGCGCCCGGGCGATGGGCCGCCGCACATCCGGCTCGACAAAGCGGCCGAGTTTTTATTAGGGGACCGGTTGCGATGAGCACATCCAAAGGCCCGGTTCTGATCGAACTGGACGACACCAGCAAAATCACCCCGGCCACCGCCCCGATGGTCCCGGATCTTGAGGGTGAAACCCCGCAAGGCCAGGCGCTGCAAACCCTGGCGGTACTGGCGGCGCGGCGACCTTCGATCCTGTGGCGGCTGTTCTGGCTGGCCGCACTTGCGCTGCTGACCACGGTGATTTCGGTCGCGGCCTGGGATTTTGTCTTTGACCTTCTGGGCCGCAATATCTGGTTGGGCCGGGTGGTTCTGGGCGGCATCGCCGTGTTCCTTTTGGCAGGTCTTGGTCTGGCCTTTCGCGAATGGATTGCGCTGGCCCGGCTGGGTCGGATGGACAAGCTGCGCGACCGGGTCGAGGCCGTGACCGCCAAAGGTGATCTGGCCGAAACCCAGGCGATGCTGGATCGGCTGACGCGGTTTTACCGGGGCCGGGCCGATCTGCGCTGGGCGATTGAAAACCTGACGACCCACAAGGCCGAGATTTTGGACGCCGACGCCCTGATCGACATTGCTGAGCGCGACCTGATGACCCCGCTTGATGCCGCCGCCAAACGCGAAATCGCCGCCGCCGCGCGACAGGTTGCGACCGTCACCGCGATTGTACCGCTGGCACTGGCCGATGTCGTCACGGCCCTTGCCGCCAACCTGCGCATGGTGCGGCGCATCGCCGAGATTTACGGCGGCCGCGCCGGCACTTTTGGATCCTGGCGCCTGCTGCGCACCGTGCTTTTGCACCTTGTGGCCACCGGCGCGGTTGCCGTGGGCGATGACCTGATCGGCTCGGCCCTGGGGGGCGGGCTTGTGTCAAAACTGTCGCGCCGCTTTGGCGAAGGCGTGGTCAACGGTGCCTTGACCGCAAGGGTCGGCATCGCCGCGATGGAGGTCTGCCGCCCAATGCCGTTTCGCAGCCTGAAACGACCGAAAGTCACCACGCTCGTCTCCTCGGCATTGGCGGGTCTGTTCAGCAAATCCTGATCCGTCGCGGTGCTGGTATGCCGTGAATATAGACAGCCCTGCCTCCTTGGCCTAAGATTTGCCTGACTGTCGGTGGGGCGTCTTTTTCAGGACAGGATTGCACGATGCAGGTATTAACGCTTCTGTCGCTGGCTGCGGTCATTTACCTTTTGTTCACCATCAGAAAACTGACCCGGCGGCTGCAATCGTTGGAAGACATCGTATCCGGTCTTGCGCCCGCCGAAAGCCAGGACGCCAGCGCCGATCCCGCCCCGGAACCACAGCCCACCAAAGCTGCAACGGACCCTGTTCAGCGCGGCCCCTGGGACAAGCAGGCGGGCGCTGCCGACGTGTCAAAGCCGGAACCCAAAGGCAAGCCTAAAGCATCGAAAGAACCGCCCCGTCCCGCAAAATCCTACGTCTTCACAGTCGCAAGGCTTCGCGCCGCGCTCGTTTGGGTCGCAGGCCACTGGTTTTACATCATCGCCGCCGTGTCGCTGGGTCTGGCCGGGGTTTTCCTGGTGCAATACGGCGTTGAAACCGGCCTGCTGACCCCAGCCGCGCGGGTGCTGACGGCCTTTGGCCTTGGTGCTGCCCTGCTGGCCTTGGCCGAGTTTCTGCGCCGTCGCGGTGGCGACAGCGCGGGCGATCTGTTTGCTTATCTGCCTTCCACCTTCGCCGCTGGCGGGCTGATCGCGATGTTCGCAAGTGGTCTGTCAGCCCGGGTGCTTTATGGCTTGATTGAGGCTGGCCCAGCCCTTGGCCTGTTGGCCGGGATCGGTGTTTTGGCAGTGGCGATCGGCTGGTTTTATGGCCCTTTGCTGGCCGCGATTGGCCTGCTGGGCGCGTTTGCAGCGCCGTTTCTGATCGGTGGAGAGCCGGGAAATGCCGCGC
Organism: uncultured Rhodobacter sp.; assembly: GCA_964469075.1. Classification (GTDB taxonomy): domain Bacteria; phylum Pseudomonadota; class Alphaproteobacteria; order Rhodobacterales; family Rhodobacteraceae; genus UBA5972. The sequence goes on along the minus strand of CAYXXQ010000181.1, from coordinate 4,560 downwards.
TGTTTTACTACTATTTCGCGGTCTTCACGTTGGTCGCGCTGCTGGTTGACACCCTCAAGCGCTGGGCCTGGCTGTCGGCCATTGGCGTGATCCTGGGCTTCGCGGCCTCGGCCTGGCTGTTCGTGCTGGCGGGCGAGGGGCTGCATGTCACCGGCTTTGCGATGATCACCCTGATCGGCGCGATCATCATCCCCAACCGCAGCCTTGCACCGCAACATGACGGCGCGATGCTGACCGAGGAATTGGGTCTGGCGCGGGTGTTGCGAAATCTTGCCGGGGGCGTGCCGGATCAACCCGGCGCGACCGGGGCCGCGCCATCTGCCAGCGGCTTTCCCACCCGCCTTGCGGCGGCGGTGTTTCTGGCGACCTCAGCACTGCCACTATGGGTTCATCAGGTGGAGGCAAACGGTTTCTGGTTGGCCGCGATCACGCTGTTGATGCTGTATCTGCTGGCGACGCTTTGGCTGCGGGACGCGCGTGCGCTGACCGATCTGGCGCTGCTGCCCGCCGTGGTTTTCCCGGTGCTGCTGGTGTCCGAGGCGATGGATGCGGGGCCGGTCTTTCGGACCTGGAACATCGCGGCGGGCCGCCTGGCCGAAGACCCCGCCCCCGGCAGTGTGACGGCGATGATGGCGGCGGCTTTGCTGGCCACCCTGATCGCCGCCTGGCGCAGCTATGGCGGTGTGGTCTACCCGCTGGCCTCGGCCTTGGGTGCTGCCGTGTTTGCACCCTTGATCACGATCTTGCTTGAGGTTTTCTGGACCCCTGCCGACGTGCTGGGTGCAGATATCTGGGCCTATTACGTCATCGCCCTTGCTGGCGTTATGGTGGTTCTGGCCGAACGGTTTGGCCGGATTGATCGCGACAATCGCGGCCGGGTTGCCGGGTTTGTGTTGGCGGCGCTGACGATGATCTCGCTGGCCCTGATCCTGATGCTGACCAAGGCGGCGCTGACGCTGGCGCTGGCCGCGATGGTGCTGGTGGCGGTGGTGCTTGACCGGCGCTTTCGGCTGCCACCCCTGGGCCTGTTCGCGCAGATCGGTGCGGCAACGGCCTTGTGGCGGCTGGTGCTTGACCCGGGCCTCGGCTGGGCGATGGACGCACCGTTCTGGGAATTCACGCTGACCTATGGCGCGACGCTGGCGCTGCTGAGTGCAGCGCTTTACTTTCTGACCAATCCGCAATGGCTGGCACCGGAGCTGGCGTTAGCGCCAGACGCGCGGCCCAAAACCAAAGGCGTGCTTGATGCCGCTTGCTGGACGATTGCGGCGGTGTTCGCCTCGGTCCTGATCCTGCGGCTGGTTGATTTTTGGCTGCCGGGAAAAGACGACAGCCACGCCATCATCTCGCTGGTTGGTTTGGCCTGGCTGGTGTCGATGGCAAACCAGCTTTACTGTTTGAAAGACGCGCAGGCGCACCGCTGGGTCCGGATCGTTCTGGCCTGCCTTTATGCGCTGCCGGGCTTTGGTTTGCTGGTGCTGGCGACAACCGTGATGAACCCGCTTTTCGCCAGTTGGTCGGCCAGTTTCGGCCCTTATATTCTGGACTCCCTGTTTGTGGCTTATGGCCTGCCTGCGCTGTTGTTTCTGGCGCTGGCGATCTGGTTCACGCATCTGCCGCGCCGCCTGCTGCTGGGGTTTGCGTCCCTTGGGGTTGGCTATCTGGGCCTTTATGTTGCGCTGGAAATCCGCCGCGTCTGGCGCGGCGATGTCCTGAGAGTTCCGGGCACCACCGACCCTGAGCTTTACTCCTACACCGTGGCGATGCTTTTGACCGCCACCGCCCTGCTGTTCTATGCGTTTTTCCGCCACTCGGCCTGGTTGCGCAAACTGGCACTGACGGGGATCGGCCTGACCGTGGCCAAAGTGTTTTTGATCGACATGTCAGGCCTGACCGGGCTGACGCGGGTGTTCTCATTCCTGGTGCTGGGGCTTGGCCTGGCCGGGTTGGCTTGGCTCGACCGGTGGTTTGGGGCGCGTGAAACCGTGCATGGCAACACCGCAGCGAAATCCTCTGAACTCCATGATCCCCCAACTACTTAAGGTTAAAACTGGAACGCGCCTTGAACCCCAAACCAGGGACAGTGGCAGCAGAAGGCGTTCTGGGCAATCGCCGTTGATTTGACACAAATGCTCAGTTCTGCAAATCTGAAAGAATTATTGTTAAAATATTTCGGAGTTGAACAATGCAAACATTGCACGTGACCGTTTCAAACACATACAAAACGCCTCGGACGGGGTTTCAGGCACAGATAATTACGAGCCATTCCTTGATGCCATATCAGGATATTTCCACGCCACTGGTGTATGATGTTGGGACATATACCGGTCGAATTCTGATCGCTTTGAATGGGCCTGCGCATCCGCAAGGAACAGTGAAAAACCTCGTTCATGTGATTGAACTTGAAAGGGGCATCCAGAAGATCGATTTTCTGATCGAAGAATGCATCAATGGGGATTTGCTTCGGCAGGCACCCGCCAAATCTGTATCGACATTTATTGCATCCGACGAACCGGATATCGACACCGCGCTTGCGCTTTTCCAAGCGCCAGCAAAGGCGCGGGTTGATTCGACCGGGCCGCTTGTTGAATGTCGCCAAGTGCGGGTCCAAATCGTGGATTCAAACGGTAAAGGACTAGAGGGATATCAGGGGCACTTGCGGTTCTGGGGGTACGCGCAATTGACCAAGGACAAGACCATCGCGAAGAATGGATCGACCTTTCATGTTCCAGGCGGGCATGGTCTGATGGTTTGTGACGTTTGGAAATATGACGCTCAAGGCAACATGATTGCAGACAGTCATTTGCGCGCGCGCCTCAACCCCGGGAAAGGCAGCGATGTCTCGATAGTGATAGTTGCACAACAAGCGATACCACTGGGCAAACAGCGCTTTCGCAGGGTGATTGGCCCGCCGGGAACATTCACCTATGTCGATGCCAAGAACGTCAAACATAATTCCCAGCCAACCCACAAGTATATGTTCCATGAGTTTTCCCGCAGGCCTAAAAATGAGAATTATCAAAAGTCAGCGCTGGCTTTGTCATTACAAAGACTGTCCGCAGATCATGCAAAGGCGACTATCAAAGCAAGTAACCCAAATGCCAAGGACATCCGTCTTGTCGCGTTGATTTCGGCCGAGCATGGGTATTTCAATCTTGCCGATGCGGGAGGGTATGCCTGGACCGCTTACGGATGGCAGGAAGACGGCAAACATCTGAACCGGTTTACGCATGACCTATTTGTGGACGAGTTGCTGGTGGAATGGGTGGAATAGCCGCCTTTTCCGGTCGGGCCCTGATCCTAAGCCAGCCCCCGCGCTATTGAAGGTACGGGGGCATCGCCCTCTGGACCTGCCCACATCATCGGCCTATAAGCCCTGTCATGGGACGCATATTCGGCAGCATTATTCGAATTAGTCACCCGGCGCTCTGACCACGAGTTGCCGGGACAAGGCGTATGGAAACCCGCGCCGACCTTCAATCTGACCAGACATTTGAGACGGAGTCGACACGACATGTGCGCCGATACGCCTGACTACAAAGACACGCTTTTCCTTCCTGAAACCGATTTTCCGATGCGCGCGGGGCTGCCCAAGCGCGAGCCGGAGTGGCTGGCCCGGTGGGCGCGGATCGGTATTTATGACCGCCTGCGCGAAAAGACCGGGCGCGAGAGCTTTGTGCTGCACGATGGCCCGCCTTATGCCAACGGGCATTTGCATATCGGTCACGCGCTGAACAAGACGTTGAAGGATATGGTGGTGCGGTCCCAGCAGATGATGGGGCGCGACAGCCGCTATGTGCCCGGTTGGGATTGCCACGGCCTGCCGATCGAGTGGAAGATCGAAGAACAGTATCGCGCCCGTGGCAAGAACAAGGACGACGTGCCGATCAACGAGCTGCGCGGGGAGTGCCGCAAGTTTGCCGAGGGCTGGGTCGATATCCAGCGCGAGGAATTCAAGCGTCTGGGGATCACCGGCAACTGGGCGGACCCATATAAGACGATGGATTTCGGCTCGGAAGCGGTGATTGCTGAGGAGTTCATGAAATTCGTGATGAACGGGTCTTTGTATCGCGGCAGCAAGCCAGTGATGTGGTCGCCGGTTGAAAAAACCGCGCTGGCCGAGGCCGAGATCGAGTATCACGATCATCAGAGCCACACGATCTGGGTGAAGTTTGAGGTGGTTCATTCGGGACACCTAATCCCACCTGTTGAGTACTTGGATTTTGAGAAAACCAAAGAAGGAGCTAGAGAAAACGCGAGGCAACTGGAAGTCGCCAAAGTCGTCATCTGGACAACAACCCCCTGGACCATCCCGCAAAACCGGGCGGTCTGTTTTAGCGAAGCCATCTCCTACGGCCTTTACCGTGTGACCGCGACGCCCGAAGAATGTTGGGCCAGCGTTGGCGAACTGCTTTTGATGGCCGACGCATTGGCCGAAGACTGTTTCACTAAAGCCCGGCTCCAATCCCATCAATGGGAACGTGTGCGGGATGTTTCCAGCGACGAACTTGAAGGCCTAGTCCTCGCCCACCCCCTCCGCGGAACTGTTCCGCTGAGCGA
>CAYXXQ010000180.1:0-7135 GCA_964469075.1 uncultured Rhodobacter sp. | reverse complement strand
CTCTGAAATGGGTCAATTGGTACAACACCGAGCGCCTCCACAGCGCCATCGGATACCCTTCATGCAATAGACGCTCTCAAAGTGGTGCTTGTAGTGAAAGGTATGCTCCGACCCGGCAGCAAGCACGGTGATATGGAACGAAAATCCCATACCATCATCCGCCAGCAACATGCGGGTGGAGGTCCATTCTGCATCGGCAACATGGCGATCGGTGTTTTGCAACTTGTTGAAATCACGTACAATCATGGCGATATTACTCCGCAGCTATTTTCATCGTGTTGGTTGCGTCGCGCGTGGCCCGCATCAGGATATCGAACCCTTCCTGCATGATCTCAGGCGAGGTCGTAAGCGGGGCCAGATATTTGACAATCTCGCCGTATGCGCCAGAAGTTTCGATCACCAGACCCAGATCATAGGCGCGGGCACAGATCGCCGACGCCAGATCGCCGGACCCGGTATCGACGCCCTGCATCATGCCGCGACCTTTGAGGGTGGCACCGTCGATCAGGGTGGCCAATTCCGTCAGCGCCTTGGTCAGCGCGATGGAATTCTTGGCAATTTCCGCCTCGAACGCATCATCCGACCAGAATTTTTCAATCGCGACGCGCGCCGTTACAAAGGCGTGGGTGTTGCCACGGAAGGTGCCGTTATGCTCGGCCGGTTTCCAGATGTCGTGTTCGGGTTTGATCAGCAGGGCGGCGAACGGCAGCCCAAAGCCAGACAGCGATTTCGCCTGAGTGATCATGTCGGGTTTGATCCCCGATTTTTCAAAGGAAAAGAAGCTGCCCGAACGGCCACACCCGGCTTGAATATCGTCGATAATCAGCAGCGCCCCATGTTTGCGGGCGATCTTTTCGATACCGCGCATCCAGGCGTCGCTGGCCACATTCAGCCCGCCTTCGCCCTGAATGGGTTCAAAGATGAAGGCCGCCGGCGCGTCCATACCGGAAGAGGGGTTTGACAGCATCGCGTCAATCATCGCCAAGGTATCGACAGCCTCGCCCAAGGCACCTTCAAACGGCATATGGGTGACGTCCGCCAGTGATCCACCACCCGCACCGCTGCGTTTTGAGGCGTTGCCGGTCAGCGCCAGCGCCCCCATTGTCATGCCGTGAAACCCGTTGGTGAAGGCAATCACGTTGCGCCGCCCGGTCACTTTGCGAGCCAGTTTGATCGCGGCTTCAACGGCGTTGGTGCCGGTCGGGCCGGTCATCATGATCTTGTAGTCCATACCGCGCGGGGTAAGGATTTTCTCCTCATACGCCGTAAGGAACGCGCGTTTTGCATCGGTGTGGAAATCAAGGCCATGCGCGATGCCGTCGCTGGCAATGTGGTCGATCAGTGCCGCCTTCATGTCGGGATCATTGTGGCCGTAGTTCAGCGATGAACAGCCGGCCAGAAAGTCGATGTAGCGGTTGCCTTCGGCGTCAAACAGATCCGAGCCGCTGGCGCGGGTGAAAACCGCATCCATGTCGCGGCAATAGGAGCGCGCTTCGCTCTCGCGGCGCTGAAAGATAGATGTATTTGCTGCCATGTCATTGGGCATGGGGTATCCTTTCCCTTTAAGGGTTTTCGATCAAGGTTGTGTCAGAAGGGGGTGTCAGGCGACGCGGCTGATCTCGGCTGTGGCCGGTATTTCGATCGTCACCATATGCTCGGTATCATGCGCGCCGCTGAAATGCGCCTCTTTCTGGAAATGCGGTGTGTCCGTCAGGTCGCCGCCGATCTTGTCGGCAAAGCTGCGAAACATTGCCCAAGAGGCGTCATTATCCTTGGTGATCGTGGTTTTGAGTGTTTCAGCATCGCCAATCTCATCACGATTGATCAACTCAAAAAGCATTTTACGCGCCAAGCCAAGGCCCCGCGCTTTCGGGCTGACAGCAACCTGCCAGACAAAGAACGCATCTTCGCGCGGGATCATGTGGCCGGATATCCAGCCAACAATCTCGCCGTCAAGCTCCGCCACAACGCAAGTGTCGCGAAAGTGGTCGACCTGGATCAGATTTGCGTAGATCGAGTTTTCATCAAGTGGCTTGCAGGCGCGAACCAGCTCCCAGATTGCAGCCCCATCTTTTGCATTCGGTTTGCGTAGATGGGGCACCCGTGATCGGGGGGTTACACTGTCTTTCGGCATTTGCCTGACCTCTTTTGCTGCTCGGGCCTGATATAGTGGAAGGGTGGAGATGTTTCAACATCTAAAGCATACCTCTCGACATCCGCCTGGTTTCGCTACAATAAAGTCCGGTAGCGGCCACATTGTGTTTAGTTTAACTAATTACATCGCCCAGTTGGGCCGCAATCCATGTTGCGTGTCCGCTTTGCGTCCCCGATTGTGGGAGCCGTGAAATCGTGTAAGTATTCGCCTTATGGTAAACCGAACGAATGACCGGACGGACGAAAGCCTAATCGCCTTGCGGCGCATTCTGCGCGCGACCGAGCAATATGCCCGCAAGCTGGCCGAGGCCGCCGGCATGACCCCGGCGCAGTTGCGGGTGCTTCAGATCGTCGATGAAAAGACTGGTGCGACCCCGAAAACGCTGGCCAACCAGATGGGGGTTAGTCAGGCCACAATAACCGCGCTGGTCGACAAGCTGGTGTTGCGTGGCCTAGTCGAACGCCTAGCATCGAAGGTTGATCGACGCCAGGTCAACGTGATGCTGACGGCGCAGGGGGAAAGTGCCCTGGAAAAGGCGCCAGATGCGCTCCAGCAACGCTTCGTGCGGGCATTTGCCGAACTTGCCGATTGGGAGCAAACCCAACTGGTGTCATCGCTTGAGCGCGTTGCATCCATGCTTGATGCTGAAGGTGTCGATGCCTCACCCGTACTGACAACCGGTGAGTTACCGGCGGGCAGGCTCCCAGATTAGCGATATCTCGAACACGCCATTGCGAAGTGCTGCCGGATCAATGCGATCTATTCTCTGAAAGGGTAGCTTCGGTAAGGGCGTCCCAAAGGCGGTCCGTTTCGGCCTGATCCAGCGTGGAAACGGAAATCGAGTGATCGTGCCGCGCCTCGAAGGTCGGGTTGCCGTCCATGAGCATGTAAGGGGTGCCCATGCAGGTCCAGAGCACGATGGACATGTTCGGCCCGATTGGTTGGTGTTGGACGAGATCGACGGTCGTGTCAGGAAGCGTTGCGGCATAGAAACGCGCAGCTTCCTCAGCACCGCCTTCGAGGAAGATGCAGAGGCGGGAATTGGGGCGCTCAGTCATGACGTGGGTCCTGCCACGTGGGCAGCGTAATTATCGAGGATCGCCTGCCAGCCATCGCGCTGCATCTCGACCGGGTTGGTCGACTCGGGATCAAAAACAATGCGCACTCGGGTGCCGCTACCCGCAGTTTCGAACGTTGTTCGTGACAGCCGACCGTCGTCGAGCTTGAGAACAAGGGTGTTTGGCGCATCGATGGTCTCGTAGGTGCCTTCGAAATCAAAGCCCATGGTGCCGTCGCGCGCCTCCATTCGGGCTAGATGTCTGCCGCCCTTGCGCAAGTCGACCTTGGCAGTCGGGCAGCACCAATCAGGTGAGGCGAAATTCCATTGTGTGATGGCGGCTGGATCGGTGTAGGCGTTCCATGCGGCTTGAGGCGGCACGGGAACAGTGGTTTCGATAGTGATAGGGTCGGTCATTTGGTTTTCTCCTTTTCTGTAATTGGCGACACGCCGAACAGATGGCTAACGTAGCGGTCATGCGGCGGTGCAGCGAGTCTGCATCGGCGGTTTCGCTCGTCTGATCGACACTTCCGGCCCTTTGCGGACCTTGGCCGTGACAATCGACGCTACGGTGCAGCTTTCCTAAAGCAGGTATTGGCGAAGTTGTGCAGCATTTCGAAACGTCCGGCATCTGCTGTGCGGACAAGGACGAAGCCGCTGCCGCGGCAATGGTGCTTGTTGTTGGTGTTCTGCGCTGACTTTGGCCGTGTGCATTTTGCGATTTAACGAACTTGTCTGACGATTGGGCCTTCTTAATCAACGGACAGGAGTTCCCCATGACACATGAGAAGATGACCCCGCTTCGGGAGCGGATGTTGGAAGATATGCGCATCCACGGGATGGGCGACAAAGCCCAGAAGGCCCATATTAGAGCGGTTAAGCATTTTGCAGGGTTCTTGAAGCGATCCCCTGATACGGCGACGCCAGACGATTTGCGCGCCTATCAGCTTCATATGACCGATACCGAAGTGACGCCACCGACGTTCAATGCGCGGATCATGGCGCTGCGGTTCCTTTTTGGCACGACCTGCAATCGCGAGGAGATGAAGCGGTACATGCAGTTCCGGACGCAGCCACGCAAACTTCCTGTGGTTTTGAGTCTTGAAGAAGTATCGGAGATTCTCGCGGCGGCACCTGGGCCCGGGCTCAAGTATCGCGCAGCGCTCAGCATCGCCTACGGTGCTGGATTGCGCGCGTCAGAAGTCTGCAACCTCAAGGTCGCCGACATCGATAGTGACCGGATGCTAATCCACGTTGATGAAGGTAAAGGTGGCAAAGATCGTAAGGTGATGTTGTCGCCAGATCTGCTGGATTTGCTGCGCGACTATTGGTGCGAGGCACGCCCTGCAGGATGGCTGTTTCCGGGGAAGCCCAAGATCAATCCGGTCTCATCCCGCCAATTGGGGCGGGCATTCAACTCTTCCAAACACCTTGTGGGCATTGCCCGACCCGCCACGCTACATACTTTGCGGCATAGCTTTGCCACGCATCTGCTGGAGGCGAACGTCGATGTGCGGGTGATCCAAGTCTTGCTCGGCCACGCCAAGTTGAGCACGACGGCCCGTTATACGCACGTCGCCACCAAAACAATCAGGGACATACCCAGCCCGTTTGAAGCGCTCAAAAAGCTGGACGTGCAGGTCACAAGGCGTGGCCCTGACTAGCGTTCAGGGCCGGTGGCTCGAACGACGCTGGAGATTGCTAACATTTTCCGCGACCACGGCCCCGCGTGGCGGTGGGCCAATAAGGGTCATGTTGGCCTGACCCAGCTCAAAGTGATGTCTTCAATCGAGGCCTGCCGAACCGAGGCGCTCGGCGGACATGTGGCCGCTTGTGCCAAATGCGATCACCAGCATATCGCCTATAACTCGTGCAAGAATAGGCATTGTCCGAAGTGTCAGGGACCAGCGGCGCGCGACTGGATGGCGGCACGGGCAGAGGATCTGCTTCCCGTGGAATATTTCCACGTCGTTTTCACTTTGCCTGCTGAGATCGCGCGCATGGCGTATTGGAACAAGAAGGCGGTCTATGGCCTGCTGTTCAGAGCATCGGCTCAGACGGTGACCACCATTGCCGCTGATCCCAAACGCCTCGGCGCAAGGGTCGGCATAACCAGCGTGCTGCATACTTGGGGATCGGCACTGACCCATCACCCCCACATTCACATGGTCGTTCCAGGTGGTGGTCTATCGAAAGACGGCAACCGCTGGGTCGCGTGCAAGCCGGGGTTCTTCTTGCATGTGCGGGTACTCTCCAGGCTATTCAGGCGTCTATTCATCGAGGGGCTGCTGGCATTGCACCGCGCTGGCGAACTGGCATTCTTCGGTGATCAGGCTGGGCTGTCAGATGCGGACAGCTTCGCAAAACTCCTGGCCCCGCTGCGCAAAAAGGAATGGGTGGTCTATGCCAAACCACCCTTCGGTGGGCCAGAGGCAGTGCTGGCCTATCTCAGCCGGTACACCCACCGTGTTGCCATCTCAAACAGCCGTCTGATCAGCGCCGATGCCAACACCGTCGCGTTCCAATGGAAAAACTACCGCATTAAAGATGGCGACAAACAGAATGTCATGCGCCTTTCCACCAGTGAGTTCATCCGACGGTTCCTGACCCATGTGCTTCCGGACCGTTTCCACCGCATCCGTCATTATGGTTTGCTGGCAAGTTCACAGCGCAAAAAAAATATAGCAAAGGTTCGGATCCTACTCAACGCTCAAGCCCCTAAACGAGATGACCCGCCAATCACCGAGGCCATCCCGCTCACACTGCGAGAACCATGCCCCGACTGCGGCGGGCCGATGCGCATCATAGAAACATTCCGGCGAGGCCAGAGACCGCAAACCCGCGCACCACCCAGAAAGGTCGCCGCATGATGAGACGCACGCCACCAATCAACGACTATTCTCTGAACGGCATCGCGTTCAGGACCGGTAGCCGTTTGTCTAAAGCAGAAATAGCGATGTTTAACCCGCCAAAAGTGAGCTCAAAGCGCCCTGCAAAACAACCTCAAACGCAGCGGATCAAGGAAAACACAGGAAAACCTCACCATCTCGTAGCACCCTTGGCTGGGATGGCTTTGCGCTTTCCCCATAGCGCACACCCAGGCCTCACGGCTTCCTCCTAGTCATGTTTCCCAACGCGGGCCACCGTCGCACCAAGCCGAAAAACTGCGCTCAGGCCCGCATCGAAAAACCTTAAACTTTGCGGACTTTTGGCGCAATTACATCAACGGCAGGTTTCGACGCATTGCGCTAATGGGAAAACAGGCGCCTCTTTGAAAACACTTTTGGTCAAACGCTTGAAAAGCTGTTTAACTGAAACTCAGAAAGGCAAATTTGCGAGGGGCTGAAATGAATGACCAGAATGCCATACTGGCAACGCTTGAAGAATATGCTGATGCCTATTGCGCTAAAGACTTGCAACGACTGATGGCCATCTTTGTTGACGGTGAGAGAATTTCACTTATTGGAACCGGCGCTGACGAACTTTGTTCGGGTCGCGAAAAGGTCGCTTCTGTTTTTGAGAGGAATTTCAGGGACGCGACAGCTAAACAATTCGAGTGGCAATGGCAGGATGTTGCCATTCACGGGGATGCTGCAACTGTTGCGGCCACGTTAAATATCCACTTGATAATTGACAACAAGAGTTTGATTGTCCCTGTTCGTTGGACTGTCTCGCTTGTTAAAAATGGTAAGGGATGGAAGTGGGTACATCGCCATGCATCATCAGCTGCGGGATCACAAGATGAAGGTTCTGCCTATCCGGTCGAAAAATAGCATGTACGAAATTTTCTGATGAGGCTTTATGAATACGAATGCCTGTTTTTCCCCATCCTCGATCTTTCGTACATCACCCAGCATTCGCCAATTTTGGCTCCTGCACTAAATCGCTCCGCGATAGGGCGCTTGTTTCTGGCGTTGTGCTGA
>CAYXXQ010000179.1:0-7147 GCA_964469075.1 uncultured Rhodobacter sp. | reverse complement strand
GCCGGATTTCAGTGGCGTCAATGGCGCGGATCTGGTCATAGCCGTAAGCCGTGCGAAGTTTGTCGGCATAGGCATGGCTTTCGGCAACAAAGCGCTGCTTGTGATCGGCGTGGATGACCCCCGGTGCGAAATCACAAACGATTTCATGCTTTGAAATCAGGGATTTGACCAAATCTACGGATGCAAGCGACACCTCCCAAAGAGCGCGGGCGCGGGTGTCGCCGACCAGGGTTTCAAGCGCGTCCTGATCCAGACGCTGGCCGGCACTGACCTGCCCGCCATTGCGGCCCGAGGCACCAAAGCCGACGCGATGTGCCTCCAGCAGGACGACGTCAAAGCCGCGTTCTGCCAAATGTAAGGCCGCCGACAGGCCGGTATAGCCGCCGCCAATGACGCAGACATCACACTTGATCTGCCCCATTGCGGCGGGGAAAGGATCAAGCGGGGTCGCCGTCGCCGCATAGTAGGATTGCGGGTAGTGACCCTGCCGATCATTGGCCGTCAGGATGTCCATGTCAGGCGGCTTTCATCAACCCTTCGGCCTTGGCCTTGGCAAGGATCTGGTCCAGCGTTTTGGCAGCGCGGTCGATCAATGTGTCGACCTCAGGCAGGCTGAGAACCAGCGGCGGTGAGATGATCAAACTGTCGCGCACATGCCGCATCACCAGCCCGTTGGCAATCGCCGCATCCCGACCGATGGCCCCGACCGTGCCGGGATCAGAGGCGAATTTCGCCCGGGCCGATTTGTCCGGCGTCAATTCCAGCGCGCCCATCATGCCACAGATCCGGGCTTCGCCGACCAGCGGGTGATCTTCCAGCGCTTTCCACTTTTCTTTCAGATAGGGGGCTGTGGTGTCGCGTACGCGATCAACGATGCCTTCTTCATCCAGAATGCGAAGGTTTTCCAGCGCCACCGCGCAGGCCACCGGATGGCCGGAATAGGTGTAGCCGTGGTTGATCTCAACGCCGCGCAGCACTTCGGCAACCGCGTCGGTGATCATCGAACCGCCGATCGGCACATAGCCCGAACTGAGGCCCTTGGCGATCGTCATGATGTCCGGGCGGATGTTGAAGGTGTCCGAGCCAAACCAATTGCCGGTACGCCCAAAGCCGCAGATGACCTCATCCGCGATCAGCAGGATTTCACGCTCATCACAAATGCGCTGGATTTCCGGCCAGTAGGTTTCAGGTGGCACAATCACCGCCCCGGCCCCTTGCACAGGTTCGGCGATGAAGGCGGCAACGCGGCCTTCGCCAAGCCGGTCAATTTCGGCTTCAAGGGCGCGGGCGCAAGCGAGGCCGAATTCTTCGGGGCTTTGATCGCCGCCTTCGGCCCACCAGAACGGCTGGTCGATATGGGTGATGTCAGGTATCGGCAGGCCACCCTGTTCATGCATCGGCGTCATACCGCCAAGGCTGGCCCCCGCCATTGTTGAGCCATGATAGGCGTTCTTGCGCGAAATGATCACCTTCTTGTCGGGCTTGCCGAGGGTGGCCCAGTAATGCCGCGCCAGACGAACATTGGTGTCATTCGCATCCGACCCGCCTGAGGCGTAGAAAGTAGTGTTCAACGGCCCCGGCGCCAGTTGCGCCAGACGCTGCGAAAGCGCCACGACCGGTGGGTGTGAGGTTTGGAAAAACGTGTTGTAATAGGGCAGTTGCTGCATCTGATCGAACGCGGCCTGGGCCAGTTCATCCCGGCCATAGCCAATGTTGACGCACCAAAGCCCAGCCATACCGTCCAGAAACTCGTTGCCATCAGAATCGGTCAGCGTCGCACCTTTGGCGCGGGTGATGATTCGGGCGCCTTTCTTGGCCAGATCGTTGCCGTGGCTGAACGGATGCAGGTGATGGGCGGCATCCAGGGCCTGCATTTCCTTGGTCGGCATGTGATTGAAAATACGGGACATTGCAGGGCTCCTTAGGATTATTGCGGACTGATTTCAGACGGATTTTTGGTGACAGGCCACGTATTTGCCCGATTATCCATCGCCGTTGTTATAATATGATCAAATTTTTGGCCGTCAATTGGATTTGATCAAATTGCGGCCCAGCCAAAGTTTTGGCGGACGATTTCGAATCCCTGCTCGATATCGCGCCGGATCGCATTGGCCGCTGAAATCGGGTCGCGTTGGCGCAAAGCGCTTATGGCCTCTTCATGCTGGTCGATCAGATTGCTGGTGCCGTATTTGCCGGAAATGATCCGGTAAAGCGGGCCGTAGCGCAGCCACAGGGTTTCGGCGATTGGCAGCAGAATGTCGGATTTGGCATGGGCATAAAGGCTGAAATGAAAGCCGTGGTTCAGCCGCATGTAGTTCTTCACATCCCCCAATTCGATCGCCTGGTTCAACCCGCCGTCAATCCGCGCCAGGCTGTCGATATCTTGGGGCAGCATGTTTTTCGCAGCAATTTCAGTTAGTTTAGGCTCTATCACCAGGCGGGCATAGGCCAGTTCGCTGAAGCGTGCCGGGTCGACCCCGGGCACTGACACCCGCCGGTTGTCATGCAGATCAAGCGCGCCCTCAGCCGTCAGACGCCGGATGGCTTCGCGCACCGGGGTCATCGACACCCCCAGTTCGCCAACCAGGCCCTGAATGGTCACCGCGTGACCGGGCGGTAGATCGCCATAGAGGATCTGGTCGCGGATATGGCGATAGACCACCTCATGGGCGGGCAGTTTTTCAGGTGAAGAAAGCATTGGCTATTTTGATCCGCATGTTACAATTCCGCCGTGGCCTGCCGGGCCAATCGCCCGCATCCACCCACGAAAATGGTAGGTCAGGCAGTGGCAAAAGCCTAGTAAAATTGTATTTGGCTTGCAATTGCCCCTGAATTTGATCAAATTTGTGGGCACAGTTTACGAGGCGATGCCAAATAAGGCGTTGCACAAAGGGAGAAAGACTTATGAAACGTAAAATCACGCATTTTCTTGCGGCGGCCGTCGCAGCAGGGCTTGCTTTGCCCGCAATGGCCGAAGAGGTCCGGGTTTATAACTGGTCGGACTATATCGACGAAGAACTGCTGACCAAGTTTGAGGCCGAGACCGGCATCAAAGTTATCTATGACGTGTTTGACAGCAACGAAGTTCTGGAAACAAAATTGCTGGCCGGGTCAACCGGCTATGACGTTGTTGTGCCGTCGGGCACCTTCCTGTCGCGGCAAATTCAGGCCGGTGCGTTCCAGAAACTGGACAAAGCGCAGTTGGCCAATATCGGCAATGTCTGGGACGATATCGCGGTGCGCACGGCGGTTTATGACCCCGGCAATGAGTATTCAATCAACTATATGTGGGGCACCACCGGCATCGGCTTTAACGTCGACAAGGTGAAAGAAGTGCTGGGCGAAGATGCGCCGACAGACTCCCTCGCGCTGGTGTTTGATCCTAAGAACATGGAAAAACTGGCCGAATGCGGCGTGCATTTCCTGGATGCCCCGACCGAGATCATCCCGGCGACCTTGCGTTTCCTGGGTGAAGACCCCGACACCAAAGACACCGCAATCCTGGCCAAAGCCCAGCCGGTGCTAGAGGCCGTGCGCCCCTATGTGCGGAAATTCCATTCCTCGGAATACATCAACGCATTGGCCAATGGCGATATTTGCGTCGCTTTCGGCTGGTCAGGTGACATCCTTCAAGCCCGCGACCGGGCGGCCGAAGCCGACAACGGTGTCGTCGTGGAATACACCATCCCCAATGAGGGCGCACTTTTGTGGTTTGACCAAATGGCCATCCCGGTTGATGCCCCGAACCCGGCGGCAGCGCATAAGTTCCTGAACTTCATTCTGGATGCCGAAAACATGGCTGCGGCGTCAAACTACGTCTATTACGCCAACGGCAACCTGGCCAGCCAGGAGTTTCTGGTCGAAGATGTGATCGAGGATGCTGCGATCTACCCGAGCGTGGAAACTGTGAAAAACCTTTATTCCACAACCTCTTACGATCTGAAGACGCAGAAATTCGTCACCCGGATGTGGACAGCGATCAAAACCGGCAGCTAAACCCGGCATCAGACCCCCCGCAATCCGTTTGCGGGGGGTTTTTCCATCCTCATTCTTTCGGCCAGGGAACCAGATGACCAAACCCAAGCCCACGGCACAAGTTTTCACCCCCTGGGAGGATCCCAAGGCGACCCCCCTGATCCGATTTTCCAATGTCTCCAAGAAATTCGGCGCGTTCACCGCAATCGACGATCTGTCGCTTGATATTTATGAGCGGGAGTTTTTTGCCCTGCTTGGCCCCTCGGGCTGTGGCAAGACCACCCTGATGCGCATGCTGGCAGGGTTTGAAACCCCGACCTCGGGCAAGATCACGCTTGATGGCAAAGACATCGCGCCGCTGCCGGCCAACAAGCGCCCGGTCAACATGATGTTCCAATCCTACGCGCTGTTTCCGCATCTGACGGTGGCCGATAACATTGCCTTTGGCCTCAAACGCTCGGACATGCCGAAATCCGAAATCGCCGGCCGGGTCGATGAAATGCTGGGCCTTGTGCAACTGCGCAAATTCGCCAGCCGCAAGCCACATCAGATTTCCGGTGGCCAACGCCAACGCGTGGCCCTAGCCCGGGCTTTGGCCAAAGCACCAAAATTGCTGCTGCTGGACGAGCCCCTGGCCGCCCTTGACCGCAAGCTGCGGGAAGAAACCCAGTTTGAACTGATGGATATTCAGGAAAAACTTGGCACAACCTTCGTCATCGTCACCCATGACCAGGAAGAAGCGATGACCGTCGCCAGCCGTGTCGCCGTGATGAACCACGGCCAACTGGTCCAAGTGGCGACCCCCGAACAGATCTACGAATTCCCCGCCTCCCGCTATGTCGCTGATTTCATTGGCGATGTGAACCTGATCGAAGGCGCCGTCAAAACCCTGACAAAGGACCGGGCCGAAATATCATGGGCCGAAGGCATGCCGCTGATCAAGGCACATGCCCCGGAAACCTTCGCGCGCGGTGCCGCCTGTTGCTTTGCCATCCGACCTGAAAAAGTCGCGATCTCGGGCGAGAAGCCCACCGATGCTGACAATGCGCTGGAAGGAAAGGTGCTTGATATCGGCTATCTTGGCAACATGTCGACCTATCATGTCGAGCTTGGCAATGGTCAGGTGGTCAAGGCCCAGGTCGCCAATCAGCGTCGTCTGGCACGGCGCGCGTTTACCTGGGACGATCACGTCTGGATCTCCTTTACCGCGACGGCGGGCCTGGTTTTGGCGCAATGACATGCTGAACCCGCGCCGCCTTTTTCTGATCATGGTGCCTTATGGCTGGCTGCTGCTGCTGTTTTTAGTGCCCTTCATCATCGTTCTGAAAATCTCGCTGTCGGACGCGGCCTTGTCGATCCCGCCCTATCTGCCACAGCTTGATTTAAGCCACGGCTGGGCCGGGCTGCGCGATACTTTCGCAGCCTTTGATTTTGAAAACTTCATCTGGCTGTCACAGGACAATCTTTATTGGCGGGCCTATTTATCCAGCGTCTGGATCGCGGCCCTGTCGACCTTCCTGGGGCTTCTTGTTGGCTATCCCATTGCATACGGCATGGCCAATGCGCCCCAGGAATGGCGCGCGACCTTGATGATGCTGGTGATCCTGCCGTTCTGGACCTCGTTTCTGATCCGGGTTTACGCCTGGATCGGCATTTTGGGCAGTCAGGGCTATCTGAACCAGTTGTTGTTGTGGATCGGCGTGATTGAAGATCCGCTGGTGATCTTAAACACCAATCTCGCGGTCTATATCGGCATCGTTTACACTTATCTGCCCTTCATGGTGCTGCCGATCTACGCCACGTTGGAAAAGCTCGATGGCGATCTGTTGGAGGCCGCCGAAGACCTTGGCTGTTCACGCTTCCAGGCCTTCTGGCTGGTCACCTTCCCGCTGTCGCGCCCTGGCGTGATTGCCGGTTGTTTCCTGGTCTTCATCCCGGTGGTCGGGGAGTTTGTGATCCCCAGCCTGCTCGGCGGTTCGCGCACGCTGATGATCGGCAAAGTCCTGTGGGATGAGTTCTTCTCAAACCGCGACTGGCCGGTCGCAAGCGCGGTGGCGGTGGTGCTGCTGCTGATCCTGATCATCCCGATCGTGTTGTTCCAGCGCCAGCAACAACGCCAGCAGGAGGCCGAGCAATGAACAAGCGGTTCACCTGGTTCAATGCCACCTCACTGACGCTGGGCTTTGTCTTTCTCTACCTGCCGATCCTGATCCTGGTGATCTATTCGTTCAACTCGTCCAAACTGGTCACCGTCTGGGCCGGGTTTTCCACAAAATGGTATGGCGAGTTGTTGCAAAACCAGGGCTTCATGGATGCCGCTGTCGTCACGCTGAAGGTCGGTCTGATATCGTCAACCATCGCCACGGTACTCGGCACGATGGCCGCCTATGTGCTGGTGCGGGGCGGCCGGTTCAGGGGGCGAACGCTGTTTTCGGGCATGATCTACGCGCCTTTGGTGGTGCCGGATGTGATCACCGGCCTGTCGCTGTTGCTGTTATTCATCTCCATCGGCCTTGACCGTGGCGTGACCACGATCGTGCTGGCGCATGCAACCTTTTCGATGTGCTATGTGTCGGTGGTCGTATCCTCCCGCCTGGTCAGTTTTGATCGCGCCCTGGAAGAGGCCGCCCTTGACCTTGGCTGCACGCCTTGGGATGCGTTTCGTTCGGTGACGCTGCCGATCATTGCCCCAGCGGTGCTTTCGGGCTGGCTGCTGGCCTTTACCTTGTCGCTGGACGATCTGGTGATCGCTAGCTTCGCCTCAGGCCCGTCGGCCACCACCTTGCCGATGAAAATCTTCTCCGCTGTCAGGTTGGGCGTTTCACCTGAGATTAACGCCCTGTCAACCATCCTGATCAGCATCGTCACCATCGGCGTGGTCGCCTCGTCCCTGATCAACAAACGCGCGATGGTGCTGCGGATGCGCCAAGAACAGGAAGCTGCCGCCCAGGGTTAGATCAGACAAACGCGTCTTGCCCGCAACCGCCGGGCAAGGCACCTTCTTCGTTCACGGCCATCGGCACCTTTGTCTGTACCGCGACGCAATGCTGGGCGAAAAAGGTTGCGTTGTTCCTAAATACCTCGGGGTGAATGGCCGACCGGCCAGAGGGGCAGCGCCCCAGACCCAACCGCTCACCCAAACGAAAAAGGGGGCCGCAAAGCCCCCCTTCAA
>CAYXXQ010000178.1:0-7148 GCA_964469075.1 uncultured Rhodobacter sp. | reverse complement strand
ACCAATCGACCAATCGACCAATCGACCAATCGACCAATCGACCAATCGACCAATCGACCAATTTTCCGGCGTCGTTGGCAGCCAAGTCAAGCGTATCCCCCCGCATCTGCCCAATATCCGATCCCCCCTGCCCTCCAACCCGGCCTTCAGAAAACCACTGGACCGGGTCAGATTAGTTTGTATACAAATGATAATCACAGCGGGTTCAGCGGAGGGACGTCGCATGTCCAAAACCGATCAGGGGGCGATTGTTGGCGCCGATGTCGGCGGCACTTTCACCGATCTGGTACTGCTGTCGCCGGGCGGTGCGGTCAGGCTGGCCAAGGTGCCCAGCACCCTGGACAATCAGGCTTTTGGCGTACTCGACGCGCTGGATGCCGCCGATGCCAACTTGCCGGATGTCGATCTGATCGTGCATGGCACCACCACCACCACCAACGCGGTGCTGGAGCGGAAACTTTGCAAAACCGGGCTGATCACCACCCAGGGATTTCGCGATGTGCTGGAGCTTGGCCGGCGCACCCGCCCGCGGCCTTACGGCATGACCGGCAGCTTTCGCCCGATCATCCCGCGGGATCTGCGGCTTGAGGTTACTGAGCGCAGCCTCGCCAATGGCAGCGTCCACACACCTCTGGATGAAAACGCCGTCGCCAAGGCCGCGAAAACCTTGCTTGAACTGGGGTGTGAGGCGGTTGTGATCCACTTTCTGCACGCCTATGCCAACCCAGCGCATGAGCTGCGCGCGGCGGAAATCGTCGCGAAGATCTGGCCGAATGATTATATCACCATGGGCCACGCGCTACTGTCAGAAAGCCGTGAGTTTGAACGCGGCGTCACGGCGGCCGTCAACGCCTCGGTCCAGCCGCTGCTGCAACGCTATGTTGACAAGCTGGCGCAGGAACTGGCGGCCAAGGGCTACCGCCATGACGTGCTGGTGATGAACGGCAATGGTGGCATGGTGTCAGCGAAAACTGTCGCGCGTGAGGCGGCGAAAACCGTGATGTCCGGCCCGGCCAGCGGGGTGATGGCGGCGGCCTATACCGGCAAGCGCGCCGGGGTTGTTAACCTTTTGACCTATGATATGGGCGGCACCTCGACCGATGTGGCCCTGATCCGCAATGCCGAACCCGCTGTCAGCAACGAGATCGAGATCGAATATGCCATGCCGATCCACGTGCCGATGGTCGATGTCCGCACGGTTGGGGCTGGCGGCGGCTCGATCGCTTCGGTCAATGATGCCGGGTTGCTTGAGGTCGGGCCGCACAGCGCCGGGGCCGATCCCGGGCCGATTTGTTACGGCAAAGGCGGCATCCAGCCAACGATTTCGGATGCCAACTTGCTGCTGGGCCGCCTGTCCCCACCAGTCAAACAGGACGGCGAGACACTGGATGGCCTGAAAGCACGCGTCGGTCAGATATTCACTACCTACCTGGGTGCCCCGCTTGGCCTTGACGCTACCCAAGCCGCCGAGGCCGTGATCCGCATCGCCAATACCAAAATGGCCGGGGCGATCCGCATGGTGTCGCTGTCGCTGGGGGCAGATCCGCGCGATTTCGCGCTGTTCGCCTTTGGCGGGGCCGGGCCGCTGCATGCAACAGCACTGGCGCGCGAACTCGGCGTGCCGCAGGTGTTGGTGCCCTGCCGCCCAGGTATCACCAACGCGCTTGGCTGCGTTGTGGCCGACCTCAGGCATGATTTCGTTCATACCCTGAACCGGCCGGTGGACAGTCTGGACCCCAAAGACATCCACGCGGTTTTCGCCGATCAGATCGCTACGGGCGAAGCCCTGATTGCCAAGGAAAACATCGCCCTTGACGGCATCCGCCACCAATACAGTGTCGATATGCAATTCATCGGCCAGACCCATCTTTTGCGCGTGCCTCTTGACACCGCTTCGCCGGATCGTGCGCTGCTGCAACGCCTGTTTGAAGCGGCCTATTTCAAGCGTTTCAAGGTCGATCTGGCTGACATCCGCGTCAACCTTGTCAACGTCAACTGCTCGGTCATTGGCGCGCGACCGGCCCTTGATCTGTCGACCCTTATTGATCCAGTGGGCCGCAAAGACAGCCTTGCAGCGGCACAAACCGGCCAACGCAAGGTGATGTTTGACGGCAAGTGGCACGACACGCCGCTCTATTGGCGAGATCACCTGCCGCTTGCCGCGAAACTGATCGGCCCCGCGATCATCGAACAGATGGACACGACCACTTTGGTTGAGCCGGGCGACACCGCCCGCAGCGATGCCGAGGGCAATATCCTGATCACGCTGGGGGCATGCAAATGACCCAAGGGGGCATATACATGACCCCGCCGCCGGTTCCCGCCGATGTCGCCGCCGTCTTTGCGACACACCCGCGTGCCACACGCGCACAACTGATGCAAGTGCGCGCACTGATCTATGAGGTTGCAGCCGACACCGACACCGGCCCCCTGACGGAAACCTTGAAATGGGGCGCGCCTTCATATCTGACCAAAGCCACCAAATCCGGCACCACCATTCGCCTGGGCCAGCGGCGCACCGATGGACGTGCGGCGATGTTTGTGCATTGCCAGACCGCGCTGATCGACGAGTTTCGCGACCGCTTTGCCGACCAGTTTGAATTTGATGGCAACCGCGCGCTGATCCTGCCGGACGACCCGGCCTTGGATGCGCTGGCGGTCTGCATCGCCCGCGCGCTGACCTATCACCGCGACAATCGGAAACCCGTGCCATGATTGACCCGATCACCCTTTCTGTCATTCAGGCGGGCCTGCAACAGGTCTGCGATGAGATGGACCTCAGCTTCTCGCGTGCCGCGTTCAGCCCGGTGATTGCCGAGGCCGACGACCGCTCCGACGGGATATACTCTGCCACGGATGGCGCGTTGATTGCCCAGGGGGCCAAGGGGTTGCCGGTGTTTGTCGGCACGATGCAATATTCCACCCGCACCCTGATCGAAATGATCAAGGATGGCAGTGCCGCTGCCCCTCAGCCTGACGACATCTATATCGTCAACGATCCTTATCTTGGCGGCACCCACCTGATGGATGTGCGTTTCGCCCGACCGTTTTACCGCAACGGTGAAATCTATTGCTGGCTTAGTAATACGGGGCATTGGCCGGATACCGGCGGTTCGGTCCCCGGTGGGTTTTCCGCCTCGGCAACCTCGTCCGAACAGGAAGGGTTGCGCTTGCCACCTGTGCGGCTGTTCAAGAAAGGCGTTCTGGATAAAGAGATTTACGCCATCATTTGTTCCAACATTCGCGTTGCCGATCAGCGGATCGGCGATGTTAAAGCCCAGGCCGCCGCGCTGATGGTCGGCGAGGCGCGGCTGAACGAATTGTTGGACCGTTATGGCGACGACACCGTGACCGAAGCGATTGCCGAATTGCGCCTGCGCGCCGCCGATCAGATGCGCGCCCGCATCCGCGAAATCCCCGACGGCACATATCACAGCCAGGCCTTCATCGACAGCGACGGCGTGGTTAACGAACCATTGGTGATTGACCTTGCGATCACCAAAGCGGGCGACGGGCTGAGCTTTGATTTCAGCAAATCAAGCCCGCCTTGTATGGGGCCGATGAACTCGGTCCTGGCGACGACGCTTAGCTCGGTCTATCTGGCGATGCGGCATATCTTTCCCGAGGTGCCGATCAGCGCCGGCGCGTTTGAACCCCTGACCGTGATCCGCCCGACCGGCACCTTTCTGGACGCGCATTACCCGCGTCCGGTTTCCGGTTGCGCCGCTGAAGTCAGTCAACGCATCGCCGAAGCGGTGTTCGCCGCCCTTGTCACTGCCCTGCCCGACCGCGTCACCGCCGCCCCGGCAGGCACCAGCGGCAATTTCGCGCTTGGCGGCTACGACCCCGACAAGGACCGAAATTTCGTGATGTACCAGATTTCCGGCGGCGGTTATGGCGGCAATGCGCGCCATGACGGGCTAAGCAATGGCTGCTCGACCATCGGCATATCCAAGGCACCGCCGGTCGAAATCATGGAACAGCAATATCCGGTGCTCTACCACCGCTACGCGCTGCGCGAAGGCTCGGGCGGGGAGGGAATGCATCGCGGCGGGCTTGGGCTGGATTACGAGGTCGAATTACTGCGCGGCCATGCCAAGGCCAGCTTTGTGATGGATCACGGCCGGTTCGGCCCGCAAGGCGCGCTGGGCGGCGAAGACGGTGCGAAAAACGAGGTCGAGGTTTGGCGGGACGGCGTGCTGCACGTGCCGGAACATCTGTCAAAAGAACAGGATATTGACCTGAAACCCGGCGACCGGGTGCGGGTGAAAACCCCCGGCGGCGGCGGCTATGGTGACGCCATTGAACGCAACCCGGCGCTGGTGGCCGAAGACAAGCGGCTTGGTCGATGCTGATGTTGGTGCTGATGCCGATGCTGATACCAGTTGATAAAGATTGCGCGCAGGTAAACCGCCTTTTACCCTGCGTCGCAGTCGCCCCTTTTCCGATCCTCAGGACCCGGTCCCATGCTTGACACGGCCATCGCCCTGACCCGCCGTCTGGTTGAAATGCCGACCGTGTCGACCGACAGCAATCTGGCGCTGATCACGTTCTTGCAGGACTATCTGGAAGACCTTGGTGCAGTTTGCGACCTGACCCGTGATCAGACTGGCAAAAAGGCCAACCTGTTTGCCACAATCGGCCCGGATATTGACGGCGGCATCGTGCTGTCGGGCCATACTGACGTCGTGCCGGTGGTCGGCCAGGATTGGAGTTCTGATCCCTTTCATCTCCGCCAGGACGACGGCAAATTGTTTGGCCGCGGCACCTGTGACATGAAAGGCTTTATCGCCTGTGCGCTGGCGGTGGCTCCGGTTTTTGCCAAAGCGAACTTGAAAAAACCGCTGCATTTCGCCTTTACCTATGACGAAGAAACCGGCTGCCTTGGCGCCAAGGTGATGCTGGCGGCGCTGAAAGAAAGCGGCCGTCGACCTTCGGTTTGCATCATAGGGGAGCCGACCGGTATGCGGGTGATCGAAGGCCATAAGGGATGTTGTGAAAACACCACCCGGTTTGTCGGGCTGGAAGGGCATGGGTCGATGCCGTCGGCCGGGGTGAACGCGGTGGAATACGCGGCGCGTTATATCGGTGAGTTGCTGAAAATCGGCGATGAACTGAAAACTCGCCATCCCACCCGCAGCCGGTTCGACCCACCCTGGACCACGATCAATGTCGGGGCGATTTCCGGTGGTGTGGCGCATAATGTGATCCCGCAGGAATGTACGCTTGATTGGGAGTTTCGCCCGATCAACAAGGCCGACAAAAGTTTTGTGCGTGAGCGGATCAATACCTATGCCGAAACCGTGCTGGTGCCGCAGATGCAACAGGTTCATCCAGAGGCGTCGATCGAGGTTGAATATGTCGGCGATGTCGACGGGCTTGAGCCGATGGAAGATAGCGCCGCCGTGGCGTTGGCGCAGGCGCTGACGGGTGGAAACTCGGTCGATCTGGTGCCTTTTGGGACTGAAGCCGGATTGTTTCAGGAGCTGGGCATTTCCACTGTGGTCTGCGGACCAGGTTATATCGCCCAAGCGCATAAGCCGGATGAATACGTTGAAATCAGCCAACTGGCGGCCTGCCTTGATATGTTGCAAAACCTGCATGTGAAGCTGATCGACTGAACTGCGGCCTTTCGGGCCACGCCTTTCAGCCCCTTCGGTGCGCACTGCCCCTGGCAGGAGTATTTTGCGAACAATGAAGGCACATGGCCACTGGTCAAGCACGGTGGCTTTGGCTAGCTTTTGTCTAAAGCTGGCGGGGGATTGATATGCGGGATGTGGTTGCAGAGCTGAAGGCGATTGTCGGGGCGGGTTATTGTCTGGCGGATGCTGCGGATCGTGAGAAATACGATTTTGACATCACGCGCGAATATCAGGGCCGGTCACTGGCGGTGGTGCGGCCGGCAAATGCGGCCGAGGTTTCGGCGGTTCTGCGGCTGGCCAATGCCAACAAGCTGCCTGTGGTGCCATTATCCGGCAATACCGGGCTGGCGGGCGGCGGTTATGTTGGCGAGGCAGGCGACAGCATCATCTTGTCGCTGGACCGGATGAACGCCATTCGCGAGATCAACCCGAAAAGCCGGATCGCCAAGGTTGAGGCTGGGGTTATCCTGGCCAATCTGCACAGCGCCGTTGATGCGCATGATCTGGTGTTTCCGCTTTTGTTTGGCGCGCGCGGCTCCTGCATGTTGGGGGGGAACCTCGCGACCAATGCCGGGGGCAGCAATGTCGTGCGTTACGGCAATACCCGCGCCTTGTGTCTGGGGCTTGAGGTGGTGATGCCGGACGGTGAAATTGTCAATCTGATGAGCGCGCTGCACAAGGACAACACTGGCTATGATCTGAAGGATTTGTTCATCGGCTCGGAAGGGACGCTGGGGGTGATCACGGCGGCGGTATTAAAGCTGTTTCCCAAGCCCAAAGCCTATGCCACCGCAATGGTGTCGGTGCCAAGTCTGGCCGGTGCGCTAAGCCTTTTGCACAAGATCCAGGCCGCCAGTGGCGGCGGGGTTGAGGGGTTTGAATACATGCCGAAGAACTATTTCCGGCATTTGCAAATGATCCATCCCGACGCGCCGATGCCTTTTGCCGAACCCGCCGAGATCGGCATTCTGATCGAAGTAGCAGCCGTGGCTGACCGCGATGCGGCACCTTCGCCAGACGGGTCGATCCCGGTTCAGAACATGCTGACCGAAACCCTGGCCGAACTGATGGAAACCGGTGAGGTGCTGGACGCCACCATCGCCAGTAACGAGGCCCAGCGCGCCGAAATGTGGCATCAGCGGGAGATCGCGTTTGAGGTAGCCAATCACATGGGCGTGCCGATTACCACCGATATCGCCGTGCCTTTGGACAAGGTCGCGACGTTTTTGCAGATGGCGGGCGAGCGCCTTCCCGCGATTGCACCCAAGGCTGAGCTGATCGAGATCGGCCATCTGGGCGACGGCAATCTGCATTATTCGCTATGGGTCGACCCCGAAAATCCGGCGGCAGCCGACAAGGCAATGCAGACGGCGGTTTATACGATGGTTGAAGATGTCGTGCAGGAGCTTGGTGGCAGTTTTTCCGCCGAACATGGCATTGGCCTGTCGAAGCTTGGCACAATGGCGCGGCGCAAGGACAAGGCGGCGCTGGGGGTGATGCGGGCGA
>CAYXXQ010000177.1:6073-7198 GCA_964469075.1 uncultured Rhodobacter sp. | reverse complement strand
TGATCGACGTGCAGGCCAATGGCTGGGTCGGCTTCACCGACAAATACTGGATGACCACCCTGATCCCGGCCCCTGGCCAGCCGTTCAAATCGGTCGCCAAATACACCCAGCGCACCGACACCTATCAAACCGATATGCGCCTGCCGATCATGGCCGTCGCCCCGGGCATGACAGAAACCATGACAACCTCGCTGTTTGCGGGCGCCAAGGAATGGGAGACCATCCGCCAATACCAGGACGAGAAGGGCATCCAGCAATTCGTCGATTCGATTGACTGGGGTTGGTTCTTCTTCCTGACCAAGCCGATCTTCCAGGTGTTGCACTTCATGAACAACCTGATCGGCAATATGGGCTGGGCAATCATCGGCCTGACCGTGGTGATCAAAGCGTTGTTGTTCCCGCTGGCCTATAAATCCTACGTCTCGATGGCGCGGATGAAAGAGCTTCAGCCAGAGATGGAAAAACTGAAGGAGCGTGCCGGCGAAGACCGCCAAAAGCTGCAACAGGAAATGATGAAGCTTTACAAGGAAAAGAAGGTGAACCCGGCTGCGGGCTGCCTGCCGATCCTGCTGCAAATCCCGATCTTTTTCTCGCTCTATAAGGTGATCTTCGTCACCATCGAGCTGCGCCACGCACCATTCTTTGGCTGGATCAAAGACCTGTCCGCGCCCGATCCGTCCAGCTTTTTGAACCTTTTTGGCCTGCTGCCGTTCAACGCCCCCGGCCCCGACAGCCTTCTGGCGATCTTTTCCATCGGCGTCTTCCCGATCCTGATGGGCGTCAGCATGTGGATGCAGCAAAAGCTGAACCCAGCCCCTACCGACAAAATGCAGGCGCAAATCTTTGCCTGGATGCCGTGGGTGTTCATGTTCATGCTTGGCCGATTTGCCAGCGGGCTGGTGGTTTACTGGGTCGCCAACAACACCATCACCTTCACCCAGCAATACCTGATCATGCGCAGCCAGGGTGTGAAACCCGATGTGTTTGGCAACATCCTGTCCAGCATCAAACGCGCTAAGCCGGACAGAAAAGAATGACCGCCCGGGTCGCCCAAATCTGGCGGCACCCGATCAAAAGCCACGGGCGCGAAGAACTGGCCGAAACCAAGGTGACCAAAGGCGAATG
>CAYXXQ010000177.1:0-5973 GCA_964469075.1 uncultured Rhodobacter sp. | reverse complement strand
TGGCGCGGCAATATCCTGATTGATGGCTGGAACGCCTGGGCCGAAATGGACATGGTCGGCCAGAAAATCCGCATCGGTCAAGCCGAATTTGAGATCCGCGAACAGATCACCCGCTGCATGGCCACCACCGCCGATCCGGCAACAGGTCAGCGCGACGCCGACACGCTGGGCATCCTCAACAAAGATTTCGGCCATCAGGAATTGGGCGTTTATGCGGTCGCCAGCGCCACCGGTGATATCCACCAGGGCGACACGGTCGAGGTGGTCTGACATGCAACCCCGTTTCACCCTTGCCACCCCGCCAGACCATGACGCCAGCGAACGCGGTCGCTTGCTATTTGCCGGGCCGTGCGATTTTCTGAAAGGCGTGGTCGCGATGGACCGCCTGCCGCCCGCTGACCGACTTGAGGTTTGCTTTGCCGGTCGGTCCAACGTCGGAAAATCTAGCCTTATCAATGCCCTGACAGGTCGCAAAGCCCTGGCACGGGCCTCAAACACCCCTGGTCGCACACAGGAGATCAACTTTTTCACCCTTGGCGAGGCGCATTATCTGGTCGATCTGCCCGGTTATGGCTATGCCGAAGCGCCGGTTCTGGTGGTGGAAAAATGGCAACGTCTGCTGAAAAACTATCTGTCAGGCCGGGCCACGTTGCGCCGGGTATTCCTGCTGATCGACGGGCGGCACGGACCCAAAGCGGTCGACAATGAGATCATGTCGCTGCTGGACCGGTCCGCCGTGACCTTCCAAGTGGTGCTGACGAAATGCGACAAACCCCGCAAGGGGGAGGTTGACGACGCGGTTGAAAAAACCTTTGCGGCACTCGCCAAGCACCCGGCGGCTTATCCCGAGGTGATCCTGACATCCTCCGCCAAGGGGGACGGGCTTGAAACCCTGCGCGCGACCATCGCGACGATGGAATAGACGCGCCTCAGACGTGCTGGGCGCCGTTCACCTCAATCTCGGTGCCGGAAATATAAGAGCTTTCACCAGAACACAGAAAATAGATCGCCGCCGCCACTTCGGATGGCTGGCCAAGCCTGCGCAGCGGCAGGGTTTCAACGATCTTTTCAGTGCCTTTGCTCAAGATCGCGGTTTCGACCTCGCCCGGGGCAATCGCGTTCACACGTACCCCCAGCGGGCCGAAATCATGCGCCATTTCCCGCGTCAGCGCCGCCAAGGCCGCCTTTGACGTGGCATAGGCCGCCCCGGCAAACGGATGCACCCGCACCCCGGCGATCGAGGTCACGTTCACAACCGATCCCTTTGCTGCTGCCAGTTCATCCTTCAGCCCACGCGCCAGCACGACCGAGGCGAAGAAGTTCACATGAAACACCTGCCCCCATGTCCTGAGGTCCGTTTCAATCGTGTTCAGCCGCCCGCCATCCGGGCCTTTCGGTGAAATCCCGGCATTGTTCACCAGCGCATCCAGCCGCCCGTCCAATTTGTCGCGGATCGCGTTAACGGCGTTGATGGTGGAGTTGGGGTCAGCCAGGTCAATCTGGATATGGTTATCCTCGCCGCCCGGCCAGGGGCAACGCGCATCAAAAGGGTGACGCGAACAGGTCAGCACGCGCCAGCCTTCCTTAGCGAAACGCTGCACCGTGGCGTGGCCTATGCCCCGGCTGGCGCCGGTCAGAACCAGGGTGCGCTGGCGGGGTGCGTCGGACATCAAAAACCTCCTGTGTCGCACCGACCCTATCGCAAGCCCGCGCCGGAACGCCAGCCCCCTTGGCAGCGGCCCGACAAGCGTCTAACAAAGGCCAAAGCCCCGAGGTCAACCAGATGAAGAAACAGAACGCCATGAACCGTGACTGGATCGCCACCGCCCGCACTTTGTCCGAGGCTTTGCCTTATCTGCAACGCTATGACGGGGCGGTTGTGGTGATCAAATTCGGTGGTCACGCGATGGGCGACAGCGACGCGATGGACCAGTTCGCCCGCGATATCGTCTTGCTGAAACAGGTCAACGTCAACCCGGTGATCGTGCACGGCGGCGGACCCATGATCAACGAAATGCTGGCCAAGCTGGACATCAAATCGGAATTCGTCAACGGCAAGCGCATCAGCGACGAGGCAACCGTCGAGGTGGTTGAAATGGTCCTGTCAGGCCAGATCAACAAGCGCATCGTCCAGGCAATCAACATGCAGGGAGGACGTGCCGTGGGCCTGTCTGGCAAGGACGCCAACCTGATGGTGTGTGACCGCGCCAAGCCCGACCTTGGCTTCGTCGGCGACCCGGTCGAGATTAACCCACGCGTCATCACCGAACTGGCCGCCGCCGACTACATCCCGGTGATCGCCCCGCTTGGCACGGGCCGCAATGGCGAAACCTATAACGTCAACGGCGACACCGCTGCGGGCGCAATCGCCGCCGGTCTGAAGGCGGATCGCTTGCTGCTGCTGACCGATGTTGCCGGGGTCAAGAACGCCGATGGCGACGTGATGACCGCGATTACCCCCGATCAAATCCGCGCAATGATCGCCGACGGCACCATTGCTGGCGGCATGATCCCTAAGGCCGAAACCGCGCTGGCGGCGATTGAAGGCGGCGTGCGCGCAGTTGTCATTCTGGATGGCCGCTCGGCCAATGCGGTGCTGTTGGAGCTGTTTACTGAACACGGCGCCGGCAGCCTGATCCGACCCTAAGCCGGTAAAACCCCCGTGTTTTCCAAGATGTCGCACTTGCCTTAACCTGACCCAGGGACCAAGTTTCAACGCATGGAAAACGAAGATACAATCCGCCTGTCGATCTTTCTGGGGCTGCTGCTGCTGTTCGCATTGATCGAGGCCGCATTCCCCCGCAAAGCCCGCGTGCAAACCCGCCCCGTGCGCTGGTTCACCAACCTTGCGATCATCGTCATCGATTCGGCCGCGCTGCGTCTGTTGCCGCTGCTGGCGGTCGGGGCTGCGATCCATGCCGGGCAAATCGGCTGGGGTTTGTTCAATCTTCTGAACTGGCCCTATGCGGTTGAAGTTGTGCTCGCGATCCTGATCCTTGATCTGGCGATCTGGGCCCAGCATCTGATCACCCACAAAGTGCCGCTATTGTGGCGTTTCCACCGGATGCACCACGCAGATCGGGACATTGACGTCACCACCGCCCTCAGGTTCCACCCTATTGAGATCCTGTTTTCGATGCTGCTGAAAATCGGCCTGGTCTATCTACTTGGCCCCGCAGCCCTGGCTGTGATCCTGTTTGAGATCATCCTCAACGGCACCGCGATGTTCAACCACGCCAATATCCGCCTGCCCTTGGGCCTTGACCGGCTGATGCGGCTGGTGCTGGTGACGCCCGATATGCACCGGGTGCACCACTCTGTGCATCGTGCCGAGCATGACAGCAATTACGGCTTTTCCCTGTCAATCTGGGACCGGATATTTCGCACTTATGTTGCCCAGCCCAAGGACGGCCATGACGACATGGTGATCGGCCTTGAATGGCAGGACAAGCGGCCAAGCAACCTGATCTGGTCCTTGTCCCTGCCGTTTTTCCGCAAGTGAGTTTTGCTGCGGTCGATCGGGCCTGTCAGGCCGCCGGGCTGGCGATTTTCGGCGGATTCTACCCTGAACCGGGCGACAAAACCCCCGGTGACTGCCAGACCTTGATCCTGCTTGGCCCCAAGGAACCCGGCTTCTGGCCACGCCTGCAATCCAGCCCTGAATTTGATGGCCCCGATCCGGTAGATCGCTGGTCAGAGCGGGTGATCGGCAAACTGGCCAATGATCTGAACGCCACTGCGATCTTCCCTTTTGGCGGCCCGCCCTATCAGCCTTTCATCGCCTGGGCGCAGCGGAGCGGCCGCGCCTGGCAATCGCCGGTCGGCCTGCTGGTGCATGATCAGGCCGGGCTGTTCGTGTCATTTCGCGGCGCGCTGGCGTTTTCGCGTCGGCTGAACCTGCCCGCCACCGATCAGCGCCCGCCTTGCGACAGGTGCACGACCAAACCCTGCCTGACCGCCTGCCTGGCCCATGCGCTTGGCCCGGACGGCTATGACGTGCCTGCCTGTCACGCCTGGCTGGACCAACCACAGGGGAATTCCTGCATGCAGGGCGGTTGTTTGGTTCGCCGCGCTTGCCCTGTCAGCCAAAGCTATGGCAGGCTGGAATCGCAGTCCGCGCATCACATGCGGCATTTTCATAAAGGTTAATATATGAAACGTCTGATCCTTGTCCGCCACGCAAAATCAAGCTGGTCAAATGCCAATATGCAGGACAAGGAGCGCCCCCTGAACGATCGGGGCCGCGAGGCTGCGCCCAAGATCGGCAAGTGGCTGGCCGAGAAAGGCTATCAGCCGGATCAGGTCATCGCGTCCGCGGCGACCCGATGTCAGGAAACATGGGCGGCATTGGCCGACCAGTTGCAGCCGATTTCAGATATCCGGTTTGAGGATTACCTCTACCTCGCCACCCCCGACGAAATGCTGGACGTCCTGAAAACCGCCACTGGCGAGGTCGTCTTGCTGGTCGGCCATATGCCGGGCATCGGCGATCTGGCGCGCGAATTGCGCCGCGACCCGCCGCCTTTGCACAGCATTTTCAGCAAATACCCGACGGCCGGGACCACGGTGATGGATTTCCGCATCGACGACTGGGCGCATTTGCAGGTCGGCACTGGGATCTTCCAGGATTTCATCACCCCCGCTGAGCTTTAAACCCCACCGTAAACCCCACGGTCACAACGAAAAACCCCGACGCAATGGCCGGGGTTTTTCGGTTTTCGCTGTGTCGCTGATCAGCCCAAAATCTGGCTCAGGAACAGTTTGGTACGGTCGGATTTCGGGTTGCCGAAAAACTCTTCCGGCTCATTCTGTTCAACGATCTGACCGGCATCCATGAAGATCACGCGGTTGGCGACCTGACGGGCAAAGCCCATTTCATGGGTCACAACCAACATCGTCATCCCCTCTTCCGCAAGCTGGATCATGGTATCCAGCACCTCTTTGATCATCTCAGGGTCAAGGGCCGAGGTCGGCTCATCAAATAGCATGATACGCGGCTGCATGCACAGGCTGCGGGCAATCGCCACCCGCTGCTGCTGACCGCCTGACAACTGGCCGGGAAATTTGTCGGCCTGTTCGGGGATCTTGACCTTGTGCAGGAAATGCATCGCAATTTCCTCGGCCTCGCGCTTGGGGGTCTTGCGCACCCAGATCGGCGCCAGGGTACAGTTTTCCAGGATCGACAGATGCGGGAAAAGGTTGAAATGCTGGAACACCATCCCGACCTCGGACCGGATCTTGTCGATGTTTTTCAGATCCGACGACAACTCGGTGCCATCGACGATGATCTGGCCCTGCTGGTGTTCTTCCAGCGCGTTGATGCAGCGGATCAGGGTCGATTTGCCCGAACCTGACGGGCCACAGACCACGATCCGCTCCCCCTGGTTGACGGTCAGGTTGATGTCACGCAACACATGGAACGACCCGAACCATTTGTTCATGTTGGTGATCTGGATGGCGACCTCGTCGGACACCTGCATTTGCGAGCGATCAATCTTTCGATCAGAAGCGACTTGAGACATTTGAAAACTCCCCTAATTAGTGTCCGGTTTGAAGCTTGCGCTCCAGATACATGGCATAGCGACCCATCGAGAAACAGACGATGAAGAACATCAGGGCGATGAAGCCATAAAGTTCCCAAACGATCCCGTTCCAGTTGGCGTCCGCACGGATGGCGTTTGACAGACCCAGCGGGTCCATCAGGCCGATGATCGACACCAGCACCGTGTCTTTGAACAGGCCAATGAAAATCCCCACAATCGACGGGATCGAGATTTTCAGCGCCTGTGGCATGATGATCAGGCGCATGGATTTCCAGTAATCCAGCCCCAGCGCATCGGCAGCCTCGTACTGGCCCGTCGGCAAAGCCGCCAGACCACCGCGAACCACCTCGGCCATATAGGCGGCTGAAAACAGCGTCACCATGATCATCACCCGCAGGATGATGTCAAAAGTCGTGCCCGGCGGCAGGAA
>CAYXXQ010000176.1:0-7199 GCA_964469075.1 uncultured Rhodobacter sp. | reverse complement strand
AAAATCCCGAGAACGCGCAGCGTGGCAAGGTTTTGGTGATTCAAGTATTTCTAGAAACGCTATAGGGCCTGGGATTAAGATCGCCGCATAAGTCCTTGACCCCAAAATAAAAAACCCGCCGATAATCAGGCGGGCCTTAGTCAGTTGAGGGTCGCTCAGGAAGAGTTAACGACCCCAGGTCCGTACGGCCCCGCAATCCATATGGACGAAGTTGGAACGGGAGTATCTTCCAACGCCGCCCGCATTGCACGCCGTACCGGCGCGGGCCACTTGACTGACAGAACGTGATTTCAAACTCAGGTCAGCCGCCATACCCTTCATGTGAAGGGAATTCTTGGCAACACCACGGCTGCGACTGCGCAGCATGGCGTTGGTCGACGGGCTGCGGTAGCCCGACAGAAGGTGATAGGGTTCGTCAGTGTCCAGCAAACGGTGCGACGCTGCCAGAATATCAACATTCCGCTGGTCGATTCCGATGATGCTGTCTTCGCGCCAGTCGCGCATGAAATGGTTAATCTCGGCCAGCGCTTCTTTGACGTATTGGCCTTCAATCCAATAGACCATTTCGATGCTTTCACCGGTCCGACCGGAGCGCATCGAAATCTTGCGAATGTCGCCAGCGCCCTTCAAAAGGCCGAATGTGCTTGAATAAACGGGTGCTGCGGTCACTGCCATTGAGGCGAAAGCCCCAAGCAATGCGCGGCGTGAAATATCCCCATGTGTCATAATAGTCATGACCTTGCCTGTCCCACTTAAGTACCGCTTGCCTGCGGTTATTACGGTCTCGTACCCCCCAAGAGTGGCATTCTTATGCCATAAAACGAATCGTCGGCCAAGTCTTTCTTTGGAAACAGTTAAGGTCTGGCGACAATCTCGGCAAAAACCCGCCAATTTGCATGAAAACTGCGAAATCCCACCGGAATTGGAAACTCTTGCTGTAAAACAGGCACATTCCGGTCGCATTTCCGGTTTCGCGGGATTGTGAATAGACTTAGAGCCGCCCGCACCACTATATATAGTTGTCATTTTTGATTATACGCCCTTTTGTGACGGGGCAAGGTGACAGGGCAGGGATGGGTATCATGCGTTTGGGTTTCAGCGAGAAATATTGTCGGCTGGCGGCGACTGTGTTGGTTGCACTGGCTTTGGCCTCTGTGTCGCCTGCATCTTTGGTGCAGGCGCAGACGCTGGCGTTCAAACAGGCCGTGGCCACTGCCGCCGCGCAAGACGAGGCAATCGCCGCGTTTTACCAGGAGCGTGATTTTCAGCCGATCTGGACCGGCAATGGTGATCGCGAACGTCGCAAAGCATTTCTGGACGCGGTTTCACGCGCATCCGATCACGGCTTGCCGGCAGGGCGCTATGACCCAGAACAGCTGAAACTTGATTTCGGATCGTTCAAATCCGCCAAGGCGCGTGGCATTCTGGAAGTCGAAACCACCAAGCGCTTTTTGCAATATGCGCAGGACATCAGCTCTGGCATTCTGGAACCGCTGGAACTGGATGATGAGCTTTATATCAAACCGCCGCGCCGGGACCGGCTGGAAATGCTGCATGAGTTCAGCACGACCTCACCGCAAGCTTTCCTGCGCGATCTGCCACCGAAACACCCGGATTATACCCTTCTGCTGAAAGAAAAGATGCGACTGGAGCTGGTTTTGGGCAATGGCGGGTGGGGTGAAAAAGTATCCGGGCGTGGCCTGAAGCCCGGTCGCAGCAGCGACGAAGTCGTCAACATGCGCCGTCGCCTGACCACGATGGGTTATATGAAACTGGGTATTTCGCCGGACTATAACGATGTGCTTGAAGCGGCGGTTTCGCAGTTTCAGGAAGATCATGGCCTGAATATTGATGGCGTCGCCGGGTCAGCAACGCTTGAAGCTTTGAACGTCTCGGCCCAGACCCGTCTGCAACAAGTGATTGTCGGGCTGGAGCGTCAGCGCTGGCTGAACAAACCGCGCGGCAAACGGCATATTTTCGTCAATCAGGCGGATTTCCGGGCGCATGTGATGGATGACGGCAAGCCGTCCCTGACCACCCGGGTGGTGATCGGCAAGGCCGGGCGCTTCAGGACGCCTGAATTTACCGACGAGATGACCCACCTGATCATCAACCCGACCTGGCATGTGCCGCAGTCGATCGCGCGCAATGAATATCTGCCGCAATTGAAGAAAAACCCGGCAGCTTTGGGCCGTCTGGGCTTGGTGATGACGGATGTGCGCGGTCAGCGGGTTGATCCAACGCAGCTTGATTATTCGCAATATAACTCCGGCAGTTTCCCGTTTGATCTGAAACAGCCGCCGGGGGCGGGCAATGCGCTTGGCAAGGTCAAGTTCATGTTCCCTAACCACTTCAACGTTTATCTGCACGACACGCCGTCCAAGTCGCTGTTTAAGCGCGATATGCGCGCCTATAGCCACGGCTGCGTGCGAGTGCAAAAACCGTTTGAGCTGGCCTATACCTTGCTATCCCTGCAAAGCGACACGCCGGAGGACGACTTCCATGACGCGCTGAATTCGCGCCGGGAAACCCAGATTGATCTGGTCAATCCGATCCCGGTGCATCTGGTTTATCACACGGTTTGGGTCACACCGAACGGTCGTTCAAACTACCGGATGGACACGTATCAGCGCGATCGCAAGATATTTTCAGCCCTGCAAAAAGTCGGCGTAGAACTGATCCCGGCGCGCAGCTGATCCGGCCAAATCCTGAAGCTTTGAAAAGCGGCCGCATCCTGGCCGCTTTTCTTTTTGGGGCTTGGTTAACAGCGATCCGGCCGCAGCAACTGGCCGGAAAAACCGGTTTCAAATGCCCGCCAAACCGCCTAAATCAGGGGCAACCCGGCAGGAGGTGTGGATGTCGCAAGCTGTTAAAGATCAGGTGCTTGAAATCATTGCCCAACAGGCGGTTCTGGAGGTGTCGGATATCGCCCCTACCGCGACACTGGACGATCTGGGCATCGACTCGCTTGGTCTTGTTGAGGCGGTGTTTGCGATTGAAGAAGCGTTTGATATCGAAGTGCCGTTCAATGCCAATGAGCCGGGTCAAAGCGATTTTGATGTCTCGACCGTGGCGGCGATTATCACGGCGGTTGAGGGCTTGGTTGCCAGCAAGAAGGGCTGATCCCACAGGATGAAACGGGTTGTCATCACCGGCCAGGGCACGATCAATCCCTTAGGCAAATCCGCTGCCGAAACCTTCGCGGCGATGCAGGCGGGCAAGCTTGGCATCGGGCCTTTGACCTTTCAGGATGTTGACCGGCTGTCGATCCGCATCGGCGGGCAGGTCAATGATTTCGCACCCGAGGATCATTTCAACCGTCAGGAAATCTCGCTTTACGACAGGTTCACGCAGTTTGCCCTGTTTGCCGCGGCCGAGGCGATTGGCCAATCGGGCCTGGTGTTTGACGGCGCACTGGCCGATCAGGCCGGGGTGGTTCTGGGCACGGCCGGGGGCGGGTTGCAGACGCAGGACGAAAACTACCGCTCGGTCTATGAGGCTGGCAAAAACCGAGTGCATCCGTTCGTGGTGCCGCGCCTTATGAACAACGCTGCGGCAAGCCATGTGTCGATAGTGCATAACCTGCGCGGCCCGTCCTTCACGGTGGCGACGGCCTGCGCGTCGTCCAACCACGCGATGGGGCAGGCCTTTGGGCTTGTCCGCTCGGGTCAAAGCAAGGTGATGATCACGGGTGGGTCGGAAGCCATGCTGTGCTTTGGCGGCATCAAGGCCTGGGAGGGGCTGCGCGTGATGTCGCGCGATGCTTGTCGACCGTTTTCGGCCAATCGCAACGGCATGGTGCAGGGCGAGGGGGCGGCGGTGTTTGTCTTTGAAGACTTTGACCACGCCCGCGCTCGGGGGGCCGACATTCTGGCTGAGGTTGCGGGGTTTGCCATGACCTCGGACGCGGCGGATATCGTCATGCCGTCAAAGCAGGGTGCGGCCCGGGCAATCACCGGAGCGTTGCGCGATGCGGGCCTGCCGGCCGAGGCGATCGGTTATATCAACGCGCATGGCACCGGCACGGCGGCCAATGACAAAACCGAATGCGCGGCGGTGTCTGACGTATTTGGCGCGCATGCGGATCGGGTGATGATTTCATCGACCAAATCCATGCACGGCCATCTGATCGGCGGCACCGGGGCGGTGGAATTGCTGGCCTGCATCATGGCCCTGCGCGACGGTGTGATCGCCCCGACCATCGGCTATCAGGAGGCGGACCCTGAATGCGCCCTTGATGTCGTCCCGAACGAGGCCCGCTTGGCCAAAGTAACGGCCACGTTAAGCAATGCCTTTGCCTTTGGCGGTTTGAACGCGGTGCTGGCGCTGAAGGCTATCTGACAGAAAAAAGGCCCGGCACCTTGCTGGGGCCGGGCCTTTGAAATCTTGCGATCAGTGACCGATCAGTTCGGTTTCACGAGAACTTGGGCAAACCCGTCGGAAAAGCCTTTCAGCGAAACCGTCAACGTGATCGGTTGGTTCGGCGCCTGGATCGAAAACACGGTCATTTGTGCCTTGTCGCCTTTTTTCATCAACTCTAGCTCAAGCCCGGTGAAGCCAAGACGGGCGATGCAGCCAATCGCTTCGCACCAGTTAAACGGATATTGCTTGGCTTGGGCGTCGCCGATGCCAAAAGTCATTTGCGCCGGCAACAAGGTGCCAAGCGGCGTCACAGCCGTCGCACCAGCCACCGCAGCGCCACCCGGCGGCAGGTGGAAAACGCTGATTTCGGCAACCGGATTGCCTTCGGGATCGTTCAGAATCTGGTGGATATCACACGGCTCGGGCCCTTCGGCGACTTTGATGCAGCGGACATTCCAATCGCCTGAGGCCTGTTTGATATAGGTCTGACCAACCTGAATTTCGGGATTTGTCCCAATTGGAAACTCTTCTGTTTCCGTCGTCGTTGTGTCCTGCGCCAGAACGCCTGATGCCAATGTTGTTGCCAAAGCCAGAACACTGAGATGAGCAAAGAGTTTCATGGGGTCTCCAGTTATTAAACGGTTACTTGCGGTCTATCCTTGATCGGCGGCCCTGTCTCGCGCTTTTTGGTCGCGAAGCCGGTTTCTGGGCGTGAATGCGCCGATCATATGATTCTGACCTTTCTATAAAAAAGGGGCGCTTTTAACGGCGCCCCTTTCTTCCGCATTCGCGGTTCTCCCCGTCGGACTGGCCGACCAATTATGCCTGCGACATTACGTCGTGGGCCGCGCTCGGTCAACAGCGGAAAACGGGCGATTTGGTAAAAACAGGCCTGTTATTGTTGCCAAAAAGGAAACAATCGACCGCTGCACCCGGCTGAACACCGGTGCGCAAAAAAAGGGCCGCCCAAAGGATGCGCGGCCAGTCAACAGGGAGGTAGTCTTGCGCCAACCCGGGAAAACCGCCGCCAGCGCAATTTCAGCATGGCAGAAGAATCTTAAGATTGTATGTTGATCCCTAATTCTGGCGCGACCGGACGGATCACAGGACAGACCATGACAGATGATACCGAGATTTTTATCGGCGGCGGCGGGGCAGATTATGCCACCGCCGAGATGCTGAAACTGAAATATGCCAACCGTCACGGCCTGATAACCGGCGCGACCGGCACCGGCAAGACCGTGACCTTGCAGATCCTGGCCGAAAGCTTTGCGGCCCGTGGCGTGCCGGTGTTTCTGGCCGATGTGAAGGGCGATCTTAGCGGCTTGGCCAAGGCAGGCGCGCCAGATTTCAAGCTGCATGATGCCTTTACGTCGCGCGCCAACACCATCGGCTTTGATGACTACGGATATGAAAGTTTTCCTGTCACGTTCTGGGATGTGTTTGGCGAAAAGGGCCATCCCGTACGTACGACCGTCGCGGAAATGGGGCCGTTGCTGATCTCGCGTTTGCTGGAGCTGACGGAAGCCCAGGAAGGGGTTATCAACATCGCTTTTAGGGTGGCCGATGAACAGGGTCTGGCGCTTTTGGATCTGAAAGATCTGCAATCCATGCTGGTCTGGCTTGGCGAAAACTCCAAAGGGATGGCGCTGCGCTATGGCAACTTGTCCAGCGCCTCGATCGGGGCGATCCAGCGGCGCCTGCTGGTGCTGGAAAATCAGGGCGGCGCCGGATTTTTTGGCGAACCGGCCTTGCGGCTGGAAGATCTGATGCAGGTGACACCCGGCGGTACTGGCCGGATCAATGTGCTGGCGGCGGATCGGTTGATGTCCTCGCCGCGGTTATATGCGACCTTCCTTTTGTGGCTGCTGTCGGAGCTGTTTGAAGACTTGCCCGAGGTGGGCGATCCTGACAAACCCAGGCTGGTATTCTTCTTTGATGAGGCACATTTACTGTTTGATGATGCCCCCAAAGCGCTGATCGACAAGGTTGAACAAGTGGCGCGGTTGATCCGCTCCAAAGGCGTGTCGGTGTTTTTCATCACCCAGAACCCAGCCGATGTGCCAGAAGACATTCTTGGCCAGATGGGCAACCGCATCCAACACGCATTGCGCGCCTATACCCCGCGCGATCAGCGGGCATTGCGGGCGGCGGCCGAAACCTTTCGCCCCAACCCGGCCTTTGATACCGGCGACGCCATTCGCGATGTCGGGGTCGGCGAGGCGCTGGTGTCAACCTTGCAGAAAAAGGGCGTGCCGTCGATGGTGCAACGGGTGTTGATCCGCCCGCCGTCATCGCAACTTGGCCCGATCTCGATGGCCGAGCGGCAATCGGTGATTGCCGCTTCCCCGGTTGCGGGGATCTATGAGGCGGCGGTGGATCGCAATTCGGCTTATGAAACCCTGAAAATGCGCGCTGAAGCAGCGGCGGTCGCAGCGGCCGAGGCTGAAGACGCGATTGACGACCAACCGCTTGCCGCGCGGGAGTTTAACACCGCACGGCGCTATTCCGGTGCGCGGGTCAGCCGATCCACATCCAAACGGCGCGGCGACACGGTGGCCGAGGCGTTTGCCAAATCAATGGCCCGCTCCATCGGCACCCGCACCGGCTCTGCCTTGGTGCGGGGCGTTTTAGGTGGGTTGTTCAAGGGGCGCTAGGGGGCGCGCATCATCAGTCGCGACGCGGCCTTACAGGGGCCGGATTTTCAGGCGGGTGATGCGGTTTTCTTTACGCTC
Organism: uncultured Rhodobacter sp.; assembly: GCA_964469075.1. Taxonomy (GTDB): domain Bacteria; phylum Pseudomonadota; class Alphaproteobacteria; order Rhodobacterales; family Rhodobacteraceae; genus UBA5972. The sequence goes on along the minus strand of CAYXXQ010000176.1, from coordinate 102 downwards.
CAACACCTCAAAACGAAAGCCGTGGAAGCTGAAAACCTGGCCTTCATTGGGGATGCTTTGGCTTTCATGGATCACCAGACCCGCGACGGTATTGGCGTCGAC
>CAYXXQ010000175.1:4887-7233 GCA_964469075.1 uncultured Rhodobacter sp. | reverse complement strand
AGCATATTCAAAGGGTGTTTGAACTTTGCGACCGCAATGTCAGCGAAACCGCCCGGCGTTTGAACATGCACCGCCGGACCTTGCAGCGAATCTTGGCAAAACGCTCCCCGCGTTAGGGATTGCGCGGCCCTCGCGGCACCGTTCCGGCGATATGTCGCACTGATTTGCTGAAATTGACTTGCTAGGCTGACCCCAGGTCGATCTGAAACCCAGATCGCACCCGTTTTCCTGAGCCGACGGGGCCCCGCAAGCGCATGGCCCCTGAGGGTCATTAACATTGGGGGTATTCATGAAGCTTAAAGCCTTAGTCGCCGCTGGGATTCTGTCCTTTTCTGTAGCTGCCGGTCCAAATGACGCCTATGCGGGTTCCGCCCCGACATCGGGCAATGACGGCGTGGCGATTATTATCGTTCTGGTCCTGACAGCCGTGTTCGGCCCGTTGCTGATTGAACTTGGCAACTAAAGCGTTTGCGTTTTATCTGATGCAGCTACATCGCAATTCACCCGGGTTTGGGGTGATTTGCGATTCACATCAAACGCAAAACGCTCCAACAGCAGGTTTTGGGGCGTTTAGCCCAGTCTTGCGCATGATCTGATAAGCCCCTGAGATGGCGTTTTCCGCACCACAGATCGGTCTGGCGTGCGGGGACGCAAACGCAAAAACTGTGCCCCAAGCGCCATATCTTCAGGCACGAAAGTCCTTTAGGCGATTGCCAGATTGGCATTTTCGCGTATAGGTTTCAGGGTACTGCCCGTCTTAAACCTTACACGACGTTTATTTGACACCGCCGCCGCGCTGATTATTGGAAAAATGCCATGATGCCTGCTATGACCTCTGCCGTTACTCTTGAAACTACCGACGCGCCCTGGACCCTGGCGACCCCTTATACGATTGGCGTCAATGACCAGTTTTCAGGCAGCATTTCGTCGAACAGCGATCAGGATCTTGTCAGGCTGACCGTCACGGCAGGCCAGACATTGCAGTTTGATGCTGCCGCAACCAGCGGCAGCGCGCTTGATCCCAACTTTTTTGTTTTTGACGCCGCCGGCAATCAGGTCACGTATGACGATAATTCCGGTCCGGGAAACGCCAGCCGCGCCACCCTGACATTCGCTGAGGCCGGCAGCTATTATTTGGGGGTGACCAGTTCCGGCGGTGTCTCGTCCGGCAATTACACCCTCAGCGTTTCCAACGGCGTGGCGTTGCCCGAATACACCATTGACCAGATCGCAGCCCAACTGACCGACGGTTTCTGGAACAGCTTTTCACTGGTCAATCGCAGCTTCGCGGTCGCCCCGGGTGGTACACTGAACGTCGATATTTCGGCGCTGACAGCAGATGGCCAGGCCCTTGCAACGACAGCACTTGAGGCCTGGACCTTTGTGTCGGGCATCAACTTCAATACGGTCACTTCGGGCGCGCAGATCACCTTTGATGACAATGCAGCAGGCGCTTACAGCACTTCGATTGTGTCCGGCAACACGATCACCAGCTCTTTCGTCAATGTATCAACCGCGTGGCTTGGCACTTATGGCACCACGCTGGATACCTACTCGTTCCAGACCTACATTCACGAAATCGGCCACGCGATTGGCCTTGGGCATGGCGGCAACTACAACGGTGCCGCGGCTTACGGCGTTGATAATCACTATATCAACGACAGTTGGCAGGCCTCGATCATGTCTTACATGGCGCAGTCCCAGAACACGTCAATCGCGGCATCACTTGCTTTCATCGTGACACCGATGATTGCCGACATCGTTGCCATTCAAAACCTTTACGGCACTGCAACTGACCTGCGTGTTCGCGATACGGTTTACGGCGAAAACTCCACCGCTGGTGGCTATTACGACGGTTTGACGTCGCTTTCTACAGGCGTCGCGATGACGTTGATCGACAGTGGTGGCACGGATCTGCTTGATTTCAGGTCAGCCGTAGCTGATCAACGGATCGACCTCAATGCCGAAGCGATTTCGAGTATTGGTGGCCTGACAGGCAACCTTATAATCGCCCGCGACACCATGATTGAGAACGCCTATTCCGGCAGCGGCAATGACACTCTGATCGGCAATGCTGGCGCCAATACCCTGATGGGTGGCGGCGGGACTGACAGCCTGACGCTGGGCGATGGGGCCGACATCTGGATGGACACGATTGCCAATATTTTCGGCGATACCGTGGTTGATTTCACCGAGGATGATACGATCGTTTTCAGCGATCTTGCGGTCAATCAACGGGAGGTTACGACCGGGACCGGCAATGTCAGCATCGGCATCGACACCAACAATGACCGCAGCGTTGACGGCACCTTTACCCTGACCGGTGATTTCAGCTCCGGCACCTTC
>CAYXXQ010000175.1:0-4787 GCA_964469075.1 uncultured Rhodobacter sp. | reverse complement strand
CAGGTGTTGATGCCGGCAATATGCTGGGCTTCTTTTTGGTGCAGGACGGGGCGACCTGGGCGTCAGGCCTTGGGGGTGCAGCGCTTAGCTTTGTGAATGCCAGTAATGCGGCTGCCAACATCTCGGATGGCAACACGATCGTGCTGGCCGAAGATGGTATTGCAAATTCCGAGACAATCTATCACGCCTATGCCAGCGGTTTGAACGCCGATGGTCAGGTCCACGCGATCTCGGGCATCAATGCGGCGGGCGATGGCATGTATCTGGGCTTTGAAGACATGACCAACGGTGGTGATATGGATTACCAGGATGTGTTGTTTTTGGTTGACCTGATAGAGTTTCCTTAAACCCAGCCGGGGTCAAACCGTACCGCATTTTCAATTTTTCCAAGCCATAGCTTCAGGCAAACGCCTGACGAATTCTGGTTGGACATCAAGCGCTTTCCGCCTCTAATGACTGTGATACAGCAAGAGATGGGATAGCAAATGGCCAAGTCACCCTATTACGCCCCTCAAGGGGGCCTGCCGCCGCAGACCCAACTTCTGACCGACCGCGCCATGTTCACCGAGGCATATGCCGTCGTCCCCAAAGGCACGTTTTCGGATATCGTCACCAGTTTCCTGCCCAATTGGCAAAAGGCCCGGTTCTGGGTTCTGGCCCGTCCCTTAACGGGCTTTGCTGAAACCTTTTCGCAATATATTGCCGAGGTTTCGCCAGGAGGTGGCAGCGACCGGCCGGAAAGTGACGCTTCAGCACAGGCGGTTCTGTTTGTGGTTGAAGGCAGCGGCAGCCTGACCATTGATGGCCAGGACCACGCACTTGGCCCCGGCAGCTATGCCTATCTGCCGCCGGGCTGTGACTGGGCCGTTTGGAACAACACCAAGGCCGCGCTGAAATTCCACTGGATCCGCAAGGCTTATGAGGCAGTGCACGGGCTGGACGCCCCCGGCGCCTTTGTCACCAACGAACAGGACATCGCCCCGACGCAGATGCCTGATACCAACGGTGCCTGGGCGACGACGCGGTTCGTGCCGATGGATGATCTGCGCCATGACATGCATGTCACTATCGTCACCTTTCAGCCTGGCGGGGTTATTCCTTTTGCCGAAACCCATGTGATGGAACACGGGCTATATGTGCTGGAAGGCAAGGCGGTGTACCGCCTGAACCAGGACTGGGTCGAGGTAGAGGCCGGCGATTACATGTGGCTACGCGCCTTCTGCCCGCAAGCCTGCTATGCTGGCGGGCCGGGGCCGTTTCGCTATCTTCTGTATAAAGACGTCAACCGGCATATGAAGCTGGGCGGCTTTCAGCGTTAACGCGTCACTTCAGGTGCGCCAAGGCTGTGGGACAGGTCGCGCCCGGCGCGGGCGATCAGGCTGCCGATTTCAGCAATCCGCAGGCTGGTCATCCGGTGGGTTGGGCCGGACACAGAGATGCCTGCTTGCACCTCACCGATATGGTCAAAAATCGCCGCAGCGATGCAGCGCATGCCTTGGGTTTTCTCTTCATCATCATAGGCATAGCCGCGTATCTTGATGCGATCCAGATCAGCGCGCATCGACACCTCATCCGTGATGGTTTTTTCGGTAAAGCCAGTTAAATCAGTTTTGCGGAAATACTGCGCCAAACGATCCTCGGGATAACAGGACAGGATCGCTTTGCCGATGCCCGAGGCGTGCATCGGCGATCGCGTGCCGGGCGGGAAGAAGGCGCGGATAGTCTCCGGCGTTTCAACCTGGCTGACAAACAGAACCTCGCCCGCGCGGGCGATGCCCAGATTGGCGGTCTCGCCGGTTTGTTCCATCAATTGGCGCATCACCGGGCGGCTGCGTTCAACAATGCCGTCGCGGCGTAAAAAAGCCGACCCCAGGCGAAACAGCTGTGGCCCGACATGCCAGGTTTGCGCCGCGTGATCAGTTTCGACCAAGCCGCGTTTTTCCAGCGTCGCCAGCATGCGGTAGGCGGTGGAGGGCGACAGGCTGGTGGTTTCCGCCAGCTCGGTCAGCGTCAGGCCGCGATGCCCGGCCAAAGCGTCCAGAATATCAAACGCTCGGTCCAGTGATTGGATCGTCGTCGCCCCGGCACTGCCGATTGACCCTTTTGGCCGCCCCCGGGTGCGTTTTTCGCTGTTCATCCGCCTGATTTCCCGATTGTTCCATTTTGCCGCAGTAAATAGATGAAATGCTTTTCTGACCAGTGAAAAATGTAAGCATCTGTTATAATGCAACTATTTCGATTATTCCACATTATGGCATATTTTTTCAAAAAAATTGCAAGCTGGAAAGGCTCGCGTTAAGGTCAGGAAACCAAAGACAGGAGTCCCCGCCATGAGCTTTCAAAACCCGGTTTTCATCCCCGGCCCAACCAATATGCCGGAATCTTTGCGCAAAGCGGTGGATATTCCGACGCTTGACCACCGCTCGTCCTTGTTTGCTGACATTCTGCATCCCGCACTTGCTGGCGTGAAAGCGGTGCTGAAAAGCAAGACCGCCGAAGTGTTTGTGTTCCCTTCGACCGGCACCGGTGGCTGGGAAACTGCGATCAGCAATTCGTTGTCGCCTGGTGACAAGGTTCTGGCGGCGGAAAACGGCATGTTTAGCCAGCGTTGGATTGATATGTGCCAACGGCACGGGCTGGCGGTTGAGGTGGTCAAAACCCCTTGGGGAGCTGGCATCCCTACGGATCGTTATGCCGAGGTTCTGGCCGCTGACCGCGCGCATCAGATCAAGGTGGTTCTGGCCACCCATAACGAAACCGCAACCGGGGTGCGCAGCGATATCGCCGCAGTACGCGCTGCGCTGGATGCGGCCAATCACCCGGCACTGTTGTTTGTTGATGGCGTCAGTTCCATCGCATCGATGGATTTTCGCATGGATGACTGGGGCGTTGATATTGCGGTCGCAGGCTCACAAAAAGGCTTCATGCTGCCCGCTGGTCTGGCGATTGTCGCTTTCAGTCCGCGCGCAATGGCGGCGGTTGAAACCGCCAAGCTGCCGCGCACGTTCTTTGACATCCGCGATATGCGCAAAGGCTATGCCGCGAACGGCTATCCCTATACCCCGGCGGTTGGCCTGCTGAACGGGCTGAAGCATTCGACCGAGATGCTGTTGGATGAAGGGCTGGAAAACGTCTTTGCCCGCCATCACCGGATCGCCGATGGCGTGCGCGCTGCCGTGCGGGCCTGGGGTCTGGACCTCTGCGCCGAAACCCCTGATCTTTATTCCGACACGGTCAGCGCGATCAAAACGCCTGATGGTTTTAACGCCACTGATATCGTCACCCATGCCGCCGACAAATACGGCGTCGCCTTTGGGGTTGGGCTGGGGCAGGTTGCCGGCAAGGTCTTTCGCATCGGCCACCTTGGCAGTCTGACCGATGTGATGGCCTTGTCTGGCATCGCTACGGCAGAGATGTGCATGGCCGATCTGGGGTTGGATATCAGGTTGGGATCAGGCGTTGCCGCAGCACAAGAAGTTTACCGTGCAGCCCCTTCTATCGTAACAGAAAAAGCGGCTTAGGGGGATGTCTGATATAGTCATCCCAAGCCTTGCGGATATGCTGATCGCGCATGAGCGGATCAAGCCCTTTATCCATCACACGCCGGTTCTGACCTCGACCTATATGGACGATCTGACCGGCGCCAAGCTGTTCTTCAAGGCAGAGAACTTGCAAAAAGCCGGGGCGTTCAAGGCGCGCGGGGCGTCCAATGCGGTATTCGGTTTGACCAATGAACAGGCAGCCAGAGGCGTGGCTACGCATAGCTCCGGCAATCACGGCACCTGCCTTAGCTATGCAGCCGGGCGCCGGGGCATCCCTTGCACCGTCGTCATGCCGCATACCGCCCCGCAGGCGAAAAAGGATGCAGTGATCGGCTATGGCGGTAAGGTGGTGGAGTGTGAACCATCAACCAGCGACCGCGAGGCGGTGTTTGCCAAAGTTGTTGGCGAAACCGGCGCGGAGTTTGTGCATCCCTATAACGACCCGCGCGTCATCGCCGGGCAGGGGACATGCAGCAAGGAGCTGATCGAACAGGTCAGCGACCTTGACGCGGTGATCGCGCCCATCGGTGGTGGTGGCATGGTGTCGGGCACCTGCCTGACGCTGTCCAACCTGGCCCCAAGCATGAAAATCTACGCGGCTGAGCCGGAGCAGGCCGATGATGCCGCCCGCAGTTTTAGGGCTGGTCACATCATCGCTGACGATGCGCCGCAGACCGTTGCCGATGGGCTGAAAGTACCGCTGAAAGACCTGACATGGCATTTCGTCAAACGTCATGTCAGCGATATCCTGACGGTCTCTGATGATGAGATCGTGGCGGCGATGAAACTGATCTGGCAGCGAATGAAAATCGTGGTTGAACCGTCAAGTGCTGTGCCGCTGGCGGTGATCCTGAAGCACAAAAACATCTTTGCCGGCCAGCGCGTCGGCGTCATCGTCACCGGTGGCAATGTCGATCTTGACCGACTGCCCTGGATGGCAACCTGAAAAAGGATAGATACCATGAACGCACATACAGACCTGACCGGCCTTGAAGTCGGCTTTGACGTGCCAGCCCTGCCGGGGATGGACGAGGCTGATATTCAGACGCCCTGCCTGATCCTTGATCTGGACGCGCTGGAGCGGAACATCAAGAAAATGGGCGACTATGCCAAGGCGCACGGCATGCGCCACCGCGCCCACGGCAAGATGCACAAATCCGTTGACGTGCTGAAGCTGCAACAGGATCTTGGCGCGGCCTGCGGTGTCTGCTGCCAGAAAGTGTCCGAGGCCGAGGTGTTCGCCCG
>CAYXXQ010000174.1:0-7316 GCA_964469075.1 uncultured Rhodobacter sp. | reverse complement strand
GATCCGCAGTGGCGTCGTTTTCGGTCAGGATCGCATCGGTATGCTGGCTGCCAAAGGTGCGGATATGGTCAATCGCGCCGTCCACCCCTTCGACCAGTTTGGCGGCGATGATCATATCCAAAAACTCCCGCCCGAAATCGCCGGGTTTGGCGGCAACCGTGCCTTTGAGGCTTTGCAAGTCCCCATCGGCCCGGACTTCGACACCGGCGGCGACCAGATCATCCAGAAACGGCGCGCCGCGCTGCGCGAAAAACGCCTGATCCACCAGAACGCATTCCACTGCACCGCAAATCCCGGTGCGCCGGGTTTTGGCGTTCAGGATCACGCGGCGGGCCTTGTCGATATCTGCATCCTTGTCGACATAGATATGGCAGATGCCCTCCAGATGGGCGAAAACCGGCACCCGCGCTTCCGCCTGCACCCGGCCAACCAGACCTTTGCCACCCCGCGGCACGATCACGTCGATATAGTCCGTCGCAGTCAGCATGGCGCCGACCGCAGCCCGATCCCGGGTCGGGATCAACTGGATCGCGGCGGCAGGCAGACCTGCCGAAACAAGCCCTTCGACCAGACATTGATGGATCAAGCTCGCAGAATGGAAACTTTCCGAGCCCCCCCGCAGGATCACCGCATTGCCCGCCTTCAGGCACAAAGCCCCGGCATCCGCCGTCACATTCGGGCGGCTTTCATAGATCACCCCGATCACTCCAAGCGGCGTGCGCACGCGGCGGATATGCAAGCCCGAGGCCATGTCCCATTCCGCCAGAACCTCGCCCACCGGGTCGGGCTGTTCGGCAACCGTGCGCAGGCTGTCAACGATGCCGCGAATGCGGTCCGCATCCAACATCAGGCGGTCCAGCATTGCCGGGCTTAACCCTTTGTCGCGGCCATAGGCCAGATCAAGGACGTTGGCGGCGATAATATCGGCCCGACGTTTCCAGACGGCTTCGGCAGCGCCGATCAAAGCGGCATGTTTGCGTTCGGCGCTGGCATTGGCCAGATCGGCAGCGGCGGCGCGTGCGGCCTTGCCGATGTCGGTCATCATTTTGGTGATGTCATTGGCTGAAGTCATAGCACCATATCGTCCCTGTGAATAAGCGCGGCGCGTCCGGGATAGCCCAGGATCGGCGCAATTTCGCGGCTGTGCTGGCCTTTGATGGCCTGCGCTTCGCCGCTTTCATAACCGGCAAGGCCCTTGCCCAACCCCTCGCCCATCGGGCCGAGGATGGCGACGGGATCGCCGCGTTGAAACCGGCCGGTGATCTGCGTCACACCCGCGGGCAGCAGCGATTTGCCTTGCTGCAAGGCTTGGGCAGCCCCGGCATCAACATGGATTTCACCTCGCGGTTTCATCGCCGCAATCCAGCGTTTACGCGCGGCTTGCGGATCGCCCTTGGGGGCAAACCAACTGTGGCGCGCACCGTTTTCAAGGGCGGTCAACGGGTTTGGCTGGTCGCCTTCCATGATGATCAGCGCGCAGCCCGCAGCGGTGGCGGTTTTCGCCGCCATCAGCTTGGTTTTCATCCCGCCTTTGGAGGTTTCGCTGATCGCTTCCCCGCCCATCGCTTCGATTTCCGGTGAAATTTCAGCGATTTGCGGCAAATGCCGGGCGGTCGTGTCGGTTTTCGGATTGCCGGTATAAAGCCCGTCGACATCCGACAGCAGGATCAGCAGATCGGCACCCGACATCGCCGCCACCTGTGCCGCCAGCCGGTCATTGTCGCCAAAGCGGATTTCATCGGTGGCAACGGTGTCGTTTTCATTGACGATCGGCACCACCCCCAGCCCCAACAGCGTGCCAAGGGTGGCGCGGGAATTGAGGTAGCGGCGGCGATCAGCACTGTCTTCCAGCGTCACCAGAATCTGGGCCGTGGTGATGCCATGCGGGGCCAGCGCCTCTTCATAGGCGCGCGCCAGGCGGATCTGGCCGACGGCGGCTGCGGCCTGACTTTGTTCCAGCGGAAGCGCCCCTGCGGGCAGGCCCAAAACACGGCGTCCCAGCGCGATAGAGCCTGACGACACGATCAACACGTCCTGCCCGGCGGCCTTGGCTTTGGCGACATCCGCCGCCAGGCCTTTCAGCCAATCCAGCCGCAATTGCCCGGATTTTCCATCCACCAGCAGGGCCGATCCGATCTTCAGGATCAGCCGCTTTGCGGGTGTTTGCGGGGATGTCAGGGCCGCCACGTCTCGGGTTCCTTATCCGCCAGTATCTCGGCCTTTTTCTGCGCGTCGATCACTTGGCGCAGGGCACGTAAAACCTCGGTCAGGCCTTCTTTGGACACGCCGGACATCATCCAGACCGGGCCATTGCTGGCGGCCTGCAATTCCGCCAGCTTACTGGCCCGCGCCTCATCATCCAGCGCGTCGACCTTGTTGAGGGCGGTGATGCGTGGCTTGTCGGCGAGGTGACCGCCATATTCGACCAACTCATTGATAATGATGTGGTAATCCTCGGCCACCGTGTCCGAGGTTGCGTCTACCAAGTGCAGCAAGACTGCGCAGCGCTCGACATGGCCAAGGAAGCGGTCGCCAATGCCTTTGCCCTCATGCGCGCCGGCAATCAGGCCAGGAATGTCGGCGATGACGAATTCAATGCCATCAATCCCAACCACGCCCAAATTGGGATGTAACGTGGTGAACGGGTAGTCGGCGATCTTCGGGCGGGCGTTCGATGTTGCCGCCAAAAAGGTCGATTTGCCGGCATTTGGCAGGCCCAGAAGCCCGGCATCGGCGATCAGTTTCAGCCGCAGCCAGACCTCACGCTCAATATTCGGCTGGCCCGAGTTGGCCCGGCGCGGTGCCTGGTTGGTAGAGCTTTTGAAATGCAGATTGCCAAAACCGCCATTGCCGCCGCGCGCCAGCAAAACCCGCTGACCAATGCGCGTCAGATCGGCGATGACGGTTTCTTCGTCCTCATCAAGCACTTCGGTTCCGACGGGCACGCGCAACACGATATCATTGCCATCTTTGCCTGACCGCGCCTTGCCCATGCCGGGTTTGCCATTGCCGGCAAAGAAATGCTGCTGGTAGCGAAAATCAATCAGCGTGTTCAGCCCGTCCACGGTTTCCACCCAGACATCGCCGCCCTTGCCACCATCGCCGCCATCCGGGCCGCCATATTCATTATGTGCCTCACGGCGGAAGCTGATGCAGCCATTGCCGCCCGAGCCCGAGCGAATGACGACTTTTGCAAGATCGAGAAATTTCATGATATGGAGCCTTTCGCAGGCCTACCTAGTGATTTGCCGCAGCCAACGCAATCCGTCCTGACGTGCAAGCAAGACCAAAGGCCAAACCGCCGCAAGATCAGAGGGTTTTAAGGTATGTCCAGGTTGGCACATGCCCCGCCCGCGACAGGCAGAAAGCTTCGGCTTCGCCAAGCCAGGCAAACCCGGCCCCCGACAAAACCCGGGCCGAGGCCGCGTTATCCTGAAAAACCGACGCCACGACCGAGCGGTTGGCGTGCGGATTGGCCGCCAGCAGGGTCTTCACCGCTTCCCCGGCATAGCCTTGGTTCCAGTATTCCGGGGCGACCCAATAGCCAACCTCGGATTGATCGCGATCAAGGTATTTCAGTGAAATCACCCCCAGAACAGCCGCCGCCGAGGCCGGGCTGCCATCTATTGCCCAGACATCATGTTCGCGCTCCGGCATCCGGGACTTGGCGACAAATTCCTGCGCCGCCTCATAAGACAGCGGAAACGGGATCGAGGTTGTCATCTGCGCAATCCGTTGGTCATTGGCATGCCGCGCCACCAGATGCGCGTCATCGCCGCAAAGCGGGCGCAGGGAAATGCGTTTACCGTCAATTTCCGGCTGGCGGCTGATCGATTCAAATTTCATCGCGTAAACTCCTACTTCAAAAACAGTACGTAAATGACGCTCAGCACGGTTAACCCGGCAAGTGTGAACATCAGGTATCTTTCGGATGACGTTCCCGCGACGCCCCGCGCCAGCCGCTCACCGCCCCAGCACCACAGCGGATGCAACACGATCTGACAGGCCAGCAAACTTGCGGCGATCACAAAGGTTGCCGTCAAAACCGGCGTGCCCGGCCCCACAAACGAGGTGAACCCGGCGATGATCATCGCCCAGGCCTTGGGGTTGAGCGGATGAATGATCAGCCCGGCTGCAAATCCCGGCGGCTTGTCATCCGCATGGCCGGGTTGCAGCGACAAAAACGCCACCCGCCAGGCCAGCCAGCAGATATAAGCGACCGAGGCCCATTTCAGCGCCTCAAACAGCCAGGGCACGGACCCGGCCAGCCCCATCAGGCCAAATCCGATCGGCCAGATGATCAGCTGTTTGCCAAGCGCGACCCCGGCCACAAACGGCAAAGCCCGGCGCAACCCAAACCGCGCACCGGTGGCCATCAAGGCCATATTGGCAGGCCCCGGCGTGCCAACCTGGCTGGCCGCAAACATCAAGAATCCAGCGATTTCGACTGACATGCGCGCCTCCCAACACTCATGACAAATAAAAAGGGGACCGGTTTTCGACCGATCCCCAATAATTTTTGTGCCTTTTTCGGGTTCGGCTTATTCAGCGGCCTCCGCCACTGGCAGGACCGAAATAAAGGTGCGGCCCTTCAGGCCTTTGTGAAACTTCACATTGCCTGCAACGGTCGCAAAAATTGTGTGATCGCGGCCAAGACCAACGCCTTCGCCCGGCCACCATTTGGTGCCACGTTGGCGGACCAGGATGTTGCCGGATTTAACCAGCTCGCCGCCATATTTCTTTACACCAAGGCGACGACCTGCTGAGTCGCGACCGTTACGGGATGAACCGCCTGCTTTTTTATGTGCCATATCGCTTTACTCCTTCAGCCTTTAGCCAGGTCTGCGGCCTGTGCGACCCAGCCTTCACGCTCGATCCGGCCTTTGAATGACAGTTGCTCGTCCATAGCAGCAATATCGCTTTCGGTCCATGCTGCGATCTGGGCAAATGTGGTGACGCCAGCGGCGTGCAGCTTTTTCTCAAGCGCGGGGCCGACACCGGACAGTTTTTTCAAGTCATCCGCACCGGTGGCGCCTGGGGCTGCCGCTGCCTTGGCTTTGGCCTTAGGGGCTGCTTTCTTGGCAGCAGGTGCTTCGGCCTTCGGCGTTGCCTTTTTAGGCGCGGCTTTCTTGGCAGTCGGCGCTTCGGCGATCACGGCGACACCACCAACGGCGGCGGCAACACCGGATTTACCGGCACCTTTGGCCAGAATTTCCGTAACCCGCAGAACGGTCAGCGACTGGCGGTGGCCCTTTTTGCGCTGGCTGGAATGTTTCCGACGGCGTTTGACATAGTTGATGACCTTGGGGCCACGGATCTGGTCCAGGATCTCGGCCTGAACAGCAGCGTCAGCCACCAAAGGCGCGCCCACGGTCACGTTGTCGCCGCCCAGCATCAGAATGTCGTTGAATTGAACTTTGTCTCCGGCTGCGCCTGCAAGTTTTTCAACTTTCAGAACATCGCCGCTGGCAACTTTATACTGTTTGCCACCAGTTTTAAGCACTGCGAACATCCGCAGATTTCCTTTTTGTCAATCGCGTCTCTGTGGCCCCGCCTGGTATTGAGCGGTGTTTGTGCCGGGTTTCGGCGCCTCGGACAGCGGCCCCATTCGGGACAGGTTTAACATACGTTTCAGCCGGTCTGGCCAAAGCGATGCGGTCGTATCGGGGATTGCGGCCTGGTTGTCAACCCATGATCCGGGCCATGATCCGGGCCATGATCCGGGCTAACCAGCCCCCTGCCCCGCCTGACCCGTTAGGAATTGCACATCGCCGCGAAACATCCGATATAGGCGGCAGTTTCAACGGATCGGGATTGCACGGGCATGACAGAACAGGGCGGCACACTCAAGGACTTGCTGCAAGCGGCAGAACAGGCGCAAAAATCAGGCGATGTCGGCGCGGCCCTGCGCCATTACGCCCAGATCCTGGCCAAGGCGCCGAACCATTCCAAGGCGCGCAAGGCGGTTCAGAAAATCAGACGCGACAGCGGTGCGCCGATGAACCTGACCCAGGGCGACGTCGATCTGGTGATCCGCATGTTAAATGCCGGGGATTTCCAGTCCGCCGCCGATCAGTGCCAGCTTTTGATCTTCCTCGCCCCGAAAGAGGCGCTGGTTTACAACATCCTAGGCATGGCGGAATCCAATCTTGCCCGGTTCAACCACGCGGTTGCCGCCTTCACCAAGGCCACCAAGATCAATCCGAATTACGCCGAGGCTTACGGCAACCTTGGCTCGGCCATGATCCGCACCGGCCAGATGAAAAGCGCTGCGATCCAGCTTGAGAAAGCGCTGTCAATCAACCCCAACCTGGTAGAGGCTTACAACAATCTTGCCGCCATCCAACGCCATCAGGGCCGCTATACCGAGGCCCTGGAAACCGTAGACAAGGCCCTGGCACACAAGCCCGATTATGCCAATGCTTATAACACCAAGGGCACGATCTATCGCGATATGAACTTGGCCGAAGAGGCCAAGGGCTGCTTTGAAAAAGGCCTGGAACTGGACCCGTCCAACGCCGATATGAAGGTTAACCTTGGCTACAATTATGCCCAGCTCGGCGATTTTGAAACCGCCGTGGCGACGTTGGAATCCGCTTTGCCGCATGTCGCGGATCCGTCGGATGCGACCCATAAGCTTGGCGTGATCCTGGGCCAGATGGGCCGCAAGGATGAAGCGATTGCCACATTGCAAAGCGCGATTGCCAAAAACCCGTCGCTGGCCGACGGTTATCGCGCGCTCAGCACCCTGAAGAAATTCGCAGCGGGTGATCCGCTGATCGACCAGATGCAAACCGCTTTTGATGCGCCTGATTGCACCCCGGAAGGGCGGATGCATCTGGGGTTTGCGCTTGGCAAAGCCTATGAAGACACCGGCGATTATGCCAAGGCCTTTCAATGTCTGGCGATTGGCAATGCCGAAAAACGCAAGATCGTGCTGCCCTATTCAACCGAGGCGTTTCAGGCCCGACTTGACAAGATCAAGGCCTTCTTCACCCCGGAATTTGCTACCAGAATGGCCGATATCGCCTCGGACAGCGACAAGCTGATTTTTGTGGTCGGCATGAACCGCTCCGGCACGACGCTGGTGGAACAGATCCTGGCCAGCCACAGCCAGGTTTATGGCGCAGGTGAGTTGACGCATCTGGACCATTTTGCCCAACGCCACGAACAGGCGCTTGATGAAATCACGCCCGAAATTGCTGCGACGTTTATCCGCGAACACCTGGCCCTGTTAGACCATCTTTCGAACAATGCCCCGCGCGTGACGGATAAACTGCCGATCAATTTCAAATGGATCGGCCTGATCAAAGCCT
>CAYXXQ010000173.1:0-7343 GCA_964469075.1 uncultured Rhodobacter sp. | reverse complement strand
AGAAATGCCCGCCGGGCTGAACGTCGGCAAGGGCCGCAAACGCCATTTCCGCGTCGTCCGCAACGGTCCGGCTCGCCAGTTCGGCAAACGTTTGCACCATCTCCATATCGGTGATCAGCTTTTCATAGCCAAGGGTCAGCCCGCCTTCCAGCCAGCCCGCCGCATGCACGATGTAAGTGCCGCCCGCCAGCACTCCCGCCCAGGTGCCCATTTCGGTTTCATGCGCGCCCTGCGCATCCGCCATGTTCGAGGCCGACCCAGACGCCGTGCGCCACGGCAGCCCGATCCGCCGCGCCAATTGGCCTGACCCCAGCGTCGCCTTGACATGCTCCGGCGTGCCGAAAGCAGGCGCCCCTGACTTCATGTCGACAGACGAGGCGAAGTTGCCATACATCACCGGAGCGCCGGGATTAACCAGTTGCGACAGGGTGATGCCAAACAGGCTTTCGGCATGCTGCAAGACCAGCCCACCGGCCACGGTGATCGGTGCCATCGCCCCCATCAGGCAAAACGGCGTGATCACCGAAACCTGACCGTGCTTGGCGAAATCCATGATCCCCTGGGCCATCGGGATGTCCAGAACGCGCGGCGAATTGGTGTTGATGATGGTAAATGTGTGCACATTCCGGGTAAACTCGGCATCCGAAAGACCCTTGGCCAGCGCCAGCATTTCAAAGCTTTCTTCGACTTGCCCATGGCCACGGGCATATTGAAACGGCACCTTGTTTGAATTGGCGATCTGTACTTGCGTCAGTTCGTAATGGCGAAACTGGATCGGGATATCCTGCGGCTCCACCACAGCCGTTTGGGTGGAAAGCGCGTCAAAGCCTTCGATCAGTTGCACCAATTCGCGAAAGTCGCGGATCGTCCCCGGTCTGCGCCCCCGGATCCGGTCCGAGGCATGCGGGCAACCAGCGCCTGTGCAAAATTGCATCATGCCAAGCTCAAGCCGCACGTCACGCGCCGGATCAATCGCTTTCAGGTCGATCCGTTTCGGCGCGCTTGCCAGTGCTGCGGCGACAATCTCAGGGCCGACGCGGACAATCTGGCTGTCGGTATCGACACTGGCACCGGCGGCCTTGAAAACCGCCCGCGCGTCGGCGTCCAGCACTTTGATGCCAAGCTCGGACAACACCCGCAGCGCCGTTTGGTGCAGGCTTTCAACCTCGTCTTCGGAAAACACGCCTTGTGGGATGAACGGGTTTTTCAGGTTGCGATAGTCAACCTTGCGCCGCTGTCCCAACTGGCTGTCGCGTTGTCGCCGCCCGGCGCGACCGCCGATCCGCGCCACGGTCTAGGCCCGCATCTTGGCACCGGCGGGATCATAGGGCGAGGCGGCGATCACAATCGCCCCCCGCTCTACCCCGACGACATGGATGGACAGTGCCGTGCCTTCCGCCGCTGCCGCCGGATCAACCAGAGCCAGCGCCAGCGATTTGCCGACATGATGGCCATAGCCGCCCGAGGTGACATAACCGACCCGCTTGCCTTGCTGCCAGACTGGTTCATAGCCGCTGGCGTCAGCGTCTTCGGCGTCCACCTCAAGTGTCACCAGAACCTGTTTGGCGGTCTTGTCATCACGTTCGGCCAGCGCCGCTTTGCGCCCGATGAAACCTTCTTTCTGCCAGTCGATCCAGCGGTCCATGCCGGTTTCGCCGGGGGTATATTCCTGCCGGAATTCCGCCGACCAGATGCCAAAACTTTTTTCCAGACGCAAAGAATTCATCCCATAAAAGCCGAATTCACGGATGCCGAAATCAGCACCGGCTTTCAGCAGGGTTTCCCGCAATGTGATATGTTCGGCGGCACCGCAATTGATTTCATAGCCCAACTCGCCACAGACCGACATCCGCGCGACCTTGGCGCGGATCATGCCGACATCGACAACCTGGCAGCCCATAAACGGCAGCGCCGCGTGGCTGACATCCTGATGGGTCAGGCTGGTCAACAGGTCACGCGATTTCGGGCCGACAATGGCAAATCCGACGGTCGCGTCCGAGATATCGCGCACCGAAACCCCGTCCTCCAGATGATCGCTAAACCAGCGCATATGCCATTCGCGCAGATAATAACTGCCCATCAACCAGTAGCTGCCATCGCCCCAGTTCAACAGCGTCAGATCACCTTTCAGCCGCCCACTTGGGGCCAGCATCACAGCCAGTCGCGCGCGGCCCGCCTTTGGCAGTTTGGTAGCCAGCATTTTGTCAAGCCAGGCCTCGGCATTGGGGCCGGATACGCGGTAACGCGAAAAGCCCGCAATATCCAGCAGGCCGACATCTTTGCGCACGGCAGCGACCTCTTTTGCGACCTCGTCAAAAGCGTTGGATCGTTTCAGGGTCGGGGTTTCTTCAAACCCTTTCGGGCCGAACATCAGCGGCACTTCCAGCCCCCAGCTTTCACCCCATTTGCAACCGGCAAGGTCCATCGCGGTATGGGCCGGGGCGCATTTCAAAGGCCGCCCGGCCGGCAACTGTTCGTTGGGATAGGTCATCACGAAACGGCGGGAATAGAACTGCCCGGTGGTTTGGTGGATGTATTCGCGGTTCGAGGCGAAAGCGCCATAGCGAGCGATATCCATCGACCAGGCGTCGGCCTCGGTCTCGCCGTAGATCATCCATTCGGCCAGGGTTTTGCCAACCCCACCACCTTGCAAAAAGCCCGCCATCACGCCGCAAGCCAGCCAATAGTTGCGCACGCCGCGCACCGGCCCGACCAGCGGATTGCCGTCTGGCGAAAAGGTAAACGCGCCGTTCACCCAGTTTTTAATGCCAACATTTTCCAGCGCCGGATAACGCTGATAGGCCATCATCAGCTCTTTCTCGATCCGGTCGGTATCTTCCTGGATCAGCTCAAATCCGTAGTTCCACGGCGCGCCTTCCATGTTCCAATGCTGGTAGTTAGTCTCATAAATACCGATCAGAACGCCTTTCTGATCCTGGCGCATATAGGTGAAGCCTTCCAGGTCCACCGTCATCGGTACCTCAAAATCCAGGGCCGCGACTTCGGGAATACTTTCGGTGACAAAATAATGATGCGCCAGCGGGCTGACCGGCAGATCAAGCCCGGCCATCCGGCCCACTTGTTTGGCCCACAGGCCACCGGCATTGACCACATGTTCCGCGTGGATCACGCCCTTTTCGGTGATTACATCCCAACTGCCATCGCCGCGCTGTTTCAGATCCAGCACGCGGTTATGTTCAATCACCTCGGCCCCCAGTTTCTTGGCGGCCCCGGCATAGGCATGGACGGTGCCGGTCGTGTCGACATAGCCTTCGCGATCGGCCCACAGCCCGCCCAGAACCCCGGTCGTGTCCATGATCGGGCATTTTTCCTTGATCTGCTCGGGCGTCATCAAATAGCAGTCTTCGATGCCGATGGTCTGAAATACCCGGTAGGCCGATTGCAGCCATTCCCAGCGCGCCGGGGCGGAGGCGACGGTGATGCCGCCGGTCATATGCAGGCCGATATCCTGGCCGCTCTCCTTTTCAACCTCGCTGAGTAAATCAATCGTGTAGGCCTGCAATGCCGCCATCGTCGGGTCTGCGTTTAGCGCGTGGATGCCGCCCGCCGCATGCCAGCTTGACCCCGCCGTCAGGACCGAGCGCTCGACAAGCGCCACATCTTTCCAGCCAAATTTCGCCAGATGATAAAGGACCGAGGCCCCGACAACCCCGCCGCCAACCACAACAACCCGATAACTGCTTTTCATATCTTCCCCCCAGGTTCTGATCTTTCAAACGCTCTGTACATAGATGTACAGTCGCGGTTCCGCGTCAATGTCAATTCCGACCTTTGGGCCGTGAAACCGGTCGGAAACCAGCCACACCCAGGCGCTCCCAAGGCCAGTTTAGCGGGTCACGATCAACCCGGCCCCCAGCACCACCAGCAGTGCG
This sequence comes from uncultured Rhodobacter sp., assembly GCA_964469075.1. Classification (GTDB taxonomy): domain Bacteria; phylum Pseudomonadota; class Alphaproteobacteria; order Rhodobacterales; family Rhodobacteraceae; genus UBA5972. Next base: position 3,450 of record CAYXXQ010000173.1, on the reverse strand, counting down.
ATCATCAGCATCAGGCCAAACTGCGCCTGAAACCCAAAGCTTTCGCCCAGGAAAAACACTGCCGGCAGCACCGCAAACAAGGGCGCAAACGCCCCGACAGCCGATGTCAGCGCCGGCCCGACCCGCGCGATTGATGCGATTTGCAGGCCCTGGCCTGAGGCCGGAAAGAACAACCCGCACAGCAGAAAGATCACCGCCGCATCACTGAACCACCAGCGCCAAGTCACAAAAAACGGCGACAGAAACCACAGGAACGCCGCCATCGTTGCCACTGAAAAAAACGCGCCGGTCAGCCCGTCGATGTCGTCAAGACCCCGGCGCTGGATGTAGACATTCAGGCCAAACAACGCGCCTGCGGACAGTGCGAAAAGGCTTGCAAGCAGGCTCATACATCTTCCCAGGGAAAGCTGTCCAATCGCTCGACCCCGGTTTCAGTGATCAAAACCTGGGTTTCCAGCTTGATGCTTTCGCTGCCTTCTTCGGCGATCAGACTTTCAACGCACAGGACCATTCCGGGTTCAAACTGCCCTTCAGCGGCGCGGTCTGACCAGTCAACATGCAGCGGCACGACCGGCCATTCATCGGCCATACCGACGCCGTGCAGCGCCAAAGAATAGCGGTAGTCCCGGTGCGCGGCCGGGATGCGCCAGCTTTTGGCGTTAAACTCGGCGAATGCCAGACCCGGTTGCAGCAGGTCAAGATTGTGATTGATCTGCGCCAGCGCGGTTGCGTAAAGCCGCTTTTGCACATCGGTCATCGTGGTATAGCCGCAGGTCCAGCTGCGCGAAATATCGGCACAATAGCCGTAAGGGCCGATCATGTCGGTGTCAAAACTGATCATCTCACCCAGCTGCACCGCCCGGTCTGAGCATTCCTGATACCAGGGATTGGTGTTTGGCCCAGCCGTCAGCAGCTTGGTTTCCAGCCAGTCACCACCTGATCGGGCGTTTTCAAAATGCAGATGCGCCCATAATTCGCGTTCGGTGACCCCGGGGTTGGAGTGGTCGTAAATCCGCGCCATGCCGGCTTCACAAACCCGGATGGTCCAACGCATCAGCGCGATCTCGTCCTTTGATTTGATGGCGCGCGCGGTCTCCGTCACTTCACCTCCTTCGATCACCGTGATCTGCCGATCCTCCAGCGCTTTGACACCGGGAATATCAAGTCGGTCTGCCGCAAGACGGCGATTGCCGCCAGTGTGTTCGCGGATCAGATCGGCGATTTCATCGGCCCAGTCGACCAATTGCGCCGGGGCTTTGTCGCCATGCGACATGAACATCCAGCCCTTGGCGAGGCGCAGCTCGTCGATCCCCGGCAGGCCTGTATTCAGGTGTTCGCAACCTTTGAATTCAAACATCACCGCTGGGCCATCGGCCAGGATCAGGCCATAGCGCATCGGGTTGTGGCTGGTCCAAACCTGCATGTTGGAACTGTCAAACGCGTAGCGAATGTTGATCGGGTCATAAAGCAGTAGCGCCCCGAGATCATGCAGGGCCATTGCTGCACGAAACCGGCCTAGGCGGTAGTGCCGGGCGCGGTTCAAAACCTCCGGTGCAAGTGGGCTAATCAGGGGTTTGTCGGCGCCGTCGCTGTTTAGATAGGTCAGCTTGCGGGCGTCTTTGAACGGGGTGGTCCGGGTCATCGTTTGATCCCTTCCGCCGGGTCCAGTTTGGCGGCGATGTCCGCCAGCCTGGCATTGAACCGCTCGCCTTCTGCCTTTGTCGGGGCCTGGCCGGTGAAGCCGATAATATAATCGTTTACATGGCGATGACGGTCCTGAAGGCTTTCGTTCGGGGTCAACGCGAAATAGCCGATCTGGGTGAAATAAAGGATGCGTGCGCGGATCAAAGCCTGTTGCTGGGGATAGTAATACCGGCGGAACATATCAGTCAGGGCGGTCAACCGCCGGTCGTCAGCGGCATCAATCGCACTTAGGATTTCCGGATCACGCCGGGCCCATTCGCGGATCGCAAAATCAAGTTTGGCGTCAAACAGGGTCGGGTCAATCCAGCATTCAAAGACGTTCAGAACTGCGGTCGTGATACTGTCAGCGGGCAAGGCTGCCTGCCTGACAATTGCGCCGGTGTTTTTGTCGGCCCACTGATCCAGCAGGGCCGTCATCAATGCCTTGCGGCTGTCAAAGGCCCAATAAAAGGACGAGCGGGCAGTACCAAGGATCTGCGCCAGGCGCTGGATTTTAACCTGCTCGATCCCTTCGCGTGACAGCAAATCCAATGCCGCCGCCAACCAGTCTGCACGGCGGCTGCGGTTGGGTGTGTCACCTGGAACGGCGGTTGGCTGCATTCAATAAACCCGTTGGCTTTTCAGAAAGCCTAGGGCGTCTGTACATATCTGTCCAGAACAATTGCCGCCCGCCTGCCCTCGCCAATTATGGCGGCAGCGATGCCCGATAGGAAATGCGATTTGGGTGTCAGCCCAGAACCGATCCCACCGCCTTGACTGTGGCTGCGACCACCTTGTCGGCCTCGTCCCGGCTTAGACAAAACGGCGGGGCGAAGCCCAGGATGTCGCCTTGTGGCATGGCGCGGCCAATCACGCCCTGGGCCAGCAGCGCCGCTGCAATTGCCGGTACGGTTTTGGCCGCTGGATCAAAGCCCGCGCGGCTGTCGCGGTCGGTGACAAACTCAAGCGCGCACAGCATGCCCTCGCCCCGGATATCGCCGACATTGACGTGATCGCCCAGCGCGTCGCGCATCGCGGCGTTCAGATAGGCGCCGACGCTGCCTGCGTTTTCAACCAGTTTCAAATCATCAATCAGCTTCAGGTTGGCCACCCCGGCGGCGGCACCAATCGGGTGCGCCGAATAGGTCCAGCCGTGGCCAATCGGGCCGTTTTCGTCAGTGCCCTGTTCCAGAACTTTCCAGACCCGATCCCCAACGATGGAGCCTGACAGCGGCGCATAAGCGCTGGTCAGACCCTTGGCGATGGTGATGATATCAGCCTCGATCCCGTAATGGTCCGAGCCGAACATGCTGCCCAGACGGCCAAAGCCGGTCACAACCTCATCCGCGATCAGCAGGATGTCATGCTTTTTCAGAACCTTCTGGATTGCCGCCCAATAACCAGCAGGCGGCGGCACGATACCACCAGTGCCAAGAACCGGCTCACCGATGAAAGCGGCGATGGTGTCTGGGCCTTCGGACTGGATCAACAGCTCCAGATTTTCGGCCAGATGGGCGGAAAACTGTTCCTCGGACATCGCGGCATCTTCACGGCGGTAATAGTAAGGCGCATCGGTATGGACCACTTGGGACAGCGGCAGATCGAACTTTTTATGAAACAGTTCAAGCCCGGTCAAAGAGCCGGTCATCAGCCCCGAGCCGTGATACCCCCGCCAGCGGCTGATGATCTTTTTCTTTTCCGGGCGACCCAAAATGTTGTTGTAATACCAGACCAGTTTGACATTGGTTTCATTCGCGTCCGAGCCGC
>CAYXXQ010000172.1:0-7349 GCA_964469075.1 uncultured Rhodobacter sp. | reverse complement strand
TAACGACCATTGCACGGCCTTTGATGCCTCCTGCATTCCGACCTTTGCGCTGGGCTGTGCGGCCGAGTTTAAACCCGCCGATGAAGGCTGGGGGCCGCGCCCGGTGCCTGTGGTCAAGGGCCATCAGAAACTGGCCAGCCATATCGCGCAATCGGTCATTCTGGATGAGTTCGACCTGACCATCATGAACGAGATGGAGGTTGACCACGGCCTGACCGTGCCCCTGTCGGTGATGTATGGCCAGCCCGAGGAATGGCCCTGCCTGGTCGTGCCTTTATGTGTGAATGTCGTGCAATACCCGCCGCCCACCGGCAACCGCTGCTATCAGCTTGGCAAGGCGATCAGGCGGGCGGTTGAAAGCTATGACGAAGATCTGAACGTGGTGATTTTCGGCACCGGCGGGATGAGCCATCAGTTGCAATATAAACGCGCCGGGCTGATCAACGCCGAATGGGACACCAGGTTTTTGGACCTGATGACCGAGGATCCGGTCAAGGCCAGCCAGATCAGCCATGTCGAGTATCTGCGCGAAGCGGGCAGTGAAGGCATTGAGCTGGTGATGTGGCACGTGATGCGCGGTGCACTTGATGAAGACGCGGTTGAGGTGCATCGCCACTACCATGTTCCGGCCAGCAATACGGCGGTCGGGCATATCATTTTGGAAAACAAGGAATAGACCATGCGGGTTTGTATTGCGGGCGCTTACGGCGCGTTTGGGATGAAACATCTGGATGCGATCGGGAATATCGACGGGGTCGACGTAACCTCGGTGATGGGGCCGACCCGGGCCAAGATCGACGCCTTTGCGACAGAGCGCGGCATTGGCCACGCGGCCACCGATCTGGCGGAATGTTTGGCGCGCGATGACGTCGATGCGGTCATCCTGTCAACGCCGACCAGTCTGCATGCCAGTCAGGCAATCCAGTGTATGGAGGCCGGCAAGCACGTGTTGGTGGAAATCCCGATGGCCGACACGCTGGCCGACAGCCAGGCGGTGGTGGCCAAGCAAAAGGCAACCGGGCTGGTCGCGATGGCCGGGCAGGTGCGCCGGTTCAACCCCAGTCATCAGTGGATTCACAACAAGATCATGTCAGGGGAGCTGAAGGTCCAGCAAATGGATGTGCAGACCTATTTCTTCCGCCGCTCCAACATCAACGCCAAGGGGGAGCCGCGCAGCTGGACCGATCATTTGCTGTGGCATCATGCTTGCCACACGGTTGATCTGTTTCAGTATCAGACCGGTGAAACCTGCTCGCAGGCGTTTGGCTTGCAAGGCCCGCACCATTCTGATCTGGGCATTGCGATGGACATGTCGATTGGTATGAAAGTGCCGTCAGGTGCGATTTGTACCCTGTCGCTGTCGTTCAATAATGACGGGCCGCTGGGGACGTTTTTCCGTTATATCTGCGACAACGGCACCTATATCGCGCGCTATGACGATCTGTTTGATGGCAATGAAAACCCGATTGATCTGTCGGGCGTTGCCGTGTCCAACAACGGCATCGAACTGATTGATCGTGAGTTTTTTGCCGCCATCAAGGAAGGCCGCGCGCCCAATGGCGCGGTGGCCGATGTGCTGGGGGCAATGGAAACGCTGGACCGGATCGAACGCAGTTTTCAAAGCTGAATATGACGTTGCCACGGGGCGTTGGACGGCCGACACGGTGATAGGATTTAGGGCGGAGCCTCCGGCGGGGATATTCTTGAAAGAGAGAGCGTGTTGAGTTACGTGCCGCAGAAGGTGGCATGGACGATTTCGTCGGGTTTGGGGGCGGCCTCGTAACCAGAATATTCAGCGCGTTTTGTGAAGGGTTTTGCGAGGACTGTGAGCAATGTCTCAAACGGCACGAGGTCGCCTTGGTCGGCGGCGGCCAGCGCTTGTTCCACCCGGTGATTGCGGGGGACGTAGACGGGATTGGCGTTCTGCATCAGGGGCTGTGCGTCGTTGGGGGCTTGGGTTTTAAGCTGGGATTGCCAGGTTTTGAGCCAAGTTTCGGTGCCAGGCTGGGTTGCCAGAAGACCCCGGAATTTCGTGAAATCACCAGTTTCCTGTCCTTCGGTCAATGCGCTGAAAGTCAGGGTGAAATCTGCCTTGGCCTCGGCCATCATATCAAGCAAGGCTTGGGTTAGGTTCGTGCATGCAGGCGTGGCGTCTTTAAGTCCCAGCTTGGCGGCAAAACGGCTTTGATAGGCCGTTTCAAACATCGACGTGAACGCGTCGAGGACTGCCTGGGTCTTTGCCGCAGCGGCGTCCTGATCACCGGGCAACAGTGGCAGCAGGCATTGCGCCAATTGGGCCAGGTTCCAATGCGCGATGCCGGGTTGATTGGCGAAAGCATAGCGGCCCTGCCGGTCGATTGAGCTAAACACTGTTGTCGGGTGATAACTGTCCAGAAACGCGCAGGGGCCGAAGTCGATTGTTTCGCCAGCCAGGGACATGTTATCCGTGTTCATCACCCCGTGAATGAACCCGACCTGCATCCAATTTGCAACCAGATCGGCTTGGCGCTGCATCACCATGCGCAGGACCGAAAGGGCGGGGGTATCACTGTCAGCGGCCTTTGGATACTGCCGGGCGATTATGTGATCAAGCAGGGCTTGCAAGCCGTCGTGATCTTTTCTGGCGTATAGATATTGAAACGTGCCGACCCGGATGTGACTGCTGGCAACCCGCGCCAGAACCGCGCCGGGCTGAAGGCCTTCACGCTGCACGGCTTGGCCTGTGACAGTTGCCGCCAGCGCCCGGGTCGTGGGAATGCCTAGGGCGGCCATCGCCTCGGACAGGATATATTCGCGCAGCACCGCACTAAGCACCGCCTTGCCATCGCCGCCGCGTGAAAACGGCGTGCGTCCGCTGCCTTTCAGATGCAAATCAAACCGCACCCTGTCCGGGGCCAGAATTTCGCCCAAAAGCACGGCGCGGCCATCGCCAAGTTGCGGCACCCAGTTGCCAAACTGATGCCCGGCATAGGCCATCGCCAGGGGGTCAGCCCCGTCAGGGACGCGGGCACCCGACAGGATTTCTGCGCCAAGCTTGCCGTCAAGGGCCGCAGGATCAAGGCCAAGCCGTTTGGCAAGATCGTGGTTCAAGCGGATCATCCTTGGCGCTGGCGCAACTTCTGGTGCCTGGCGGGCATAAAGGCGATCTGGCAATTGCGCATAGCTGTTTGAAAATGTGATCGGCACGGCCTGGCCCCCGGTTTGTCCTGTCAGTTCACATCTAAGGATTGCGGCGTCAGTTTGCCAGTCACGGATGGTGCCAAGTCAGATTGTCAGTGGCGAAACCGTTCCGGCCGATAAGGCGCAAGGTCGATATTGGGGGTTCTGCCGGTCGCGATATCTGCGGCCATTCGGCCAAGCCTCGGGCCCAATGTCAGGCCGATATGCTGGGCCCCGAAGGCGAAGATCAGGTCGGGGTGATCGCGCAACGCCCCGAGATGCGGCAGGCTGTCGGGGGTCGAAGGGCGGTGGCCCATCCACACGCTGTCAGACTGCCATTCAAGGCTTGGATAAACCTCGCGAATGCGTTTGCGCAAAAGCGCGACCGGGGCCTTGGAAGGGCCGGGCTTAAGGCCACCAAACTCAACAATCCCGGCGCAGCGCAGCCCATCCTGCATCGGGGTGACGACGAATTTCGCGTCGGCAACCATGAACGGATGGCTGGGTTGAAACGAGGGGTTGGACAGGTGCAAATGATAGCCGCGTTCAGACTCAATCATCGCTTTTTGCCCTAATTGCTTGGCCAAAGCGCCTGACCAGACGCCCGCAGCGAGGATTATTTTGTCAGCTTTCAGCACCCGATCATCAGACAGTGTCACAGCACCCGGGTGCAGATCCGACACTTCGCCTTTAACGAACGCCCCACCCTGATCCTGGAAATGCGCGGCCAGGGCAGCGACGTATTTTCCAGGCGACAGCAGCCAGCCGTGATCTTTCAGCACGGCAGCAAACTGATAGTCCGGGCTTAGGTTTTCGTCCCGTGCATGCAGCGCGCTGCCTTCGATTTCCTGCACCGAAAACCCGGCCCGCTGGCGCATCTGCCAATCCAGCGCATCCTTCAGAAAGGCCTTTTTGTTGCGATAGATATAGGCATAATCGCCAGTCTTGATGAAAGCCTCAGCCGGGGTGCCACGCGCCAGCGCTGCATGCTGATCAACTGCATCGACGACAAGGGCCTGCAATGCTTCGACTATCGGCATCATCCGATCTGCCCGGCCATTGGCCAGAAACGGCAGGATCCAGGGCAGCAGTTGCGGCAGATAGCGCCACTTCAGAAACAAAGGTGAGTGCCGGTCGGCCAGCATCTTAAGGGACTTGCCAAAAACACCCGGCTCAGACAGTGGCAAAACGGCTGAGCGCGCCAAAAGCCCGGCATTACCAAAGGAAGTTTGGTCGGCACTGCCAGGTTCGATCCGGTCAACCAGCGTGGTTTTCAGCCCGGCCCGTCGCAGCCATTCGGCGGCGGCAACCCCGGTTATACCCGCGCCGATCACAAGTGCGGTTTTGGCCGTTTGTGCCATGAATTCCCCCCGTCCGATTCCCCGTGTTCCGGCTTTCGGCGCAAGCCTATCCGATCAGCCGGGCAAGGCCATAGGCGATTGAGTTCCGTTCAACATATCCAAGGGCCAGGGCGTCGCCTTCCTGTGCCGCGCGCAAGACATTTTCAAGTTCCGCCAGAAGGGCGTCGGTGACGGCGGCGGGCTGGGTAGCTGCGTATTGATACCAGAACCGCGCGGCCTGAAAGTAAAGCAAATCCCAGATGTCGCGCAATGCAGTGTTGCCGATGATGTCAGCGATGGCGAAGTGCAGATGGTGGTTAATCTGCCAGTAGGTTTTGATGTGAAACGCGTCAGTCAGGGTGGCGGCCTGATCGCGCAAACCGGCGATTGTGTCCACGAAATCCGGGCCCAGCGGTCTTGGCGTCATCAGGCCGATCATCTCAGCGGTTTTCATTCGCATATGGTAAATATCGGCAAGTTCCCGGGCGTTTGGATCGGTGACTATGGTGCCAACGCCATCTTTCGGCGCGACAAGGCCGCCATGCGCCAGTTTTTGCAGAACCGCCCGAACCGGGGTGCGGCTGACGCCGAATTCACGCGCCAAAGTGGCCTCATGCAGCACAGTGCCGGGGGGGTAATCCAGCAGGCAAATACGGTCGCGGAGGGTGTTGAAAATCTGCTCCCCCTGGGGTTTCGGGCTCTGGGTTTTCTGCATGGTTCAGAAGTCACGCAACAGGCGGCCGAAGCCTTTGATTTTGTCGGTGATACCGGCCAATCGCAGAGCGTGCCACATCATCGCCTGGTTGGAGCAGATGACCGGTTTACTCGCTATACTTTCAATGGCTTCCACCACATCAAGGCTGCGCAAAGCACCGCAAGAAATGAAGATCGCATCGGCGTCAGGTTGGTCAAGTGACAGGGCGAAGTCCTGAATGAAATCAGGCGCGACCCGCACCATGTCGCTGTCCTTTTCAAGGTTCAGACCGGCGATCGCCTGAACTGTGAACCCGGCCTGTTCCAGGTAGGCTTGTTCGGCTGCGTTCACTTCGTCCAGATAGGGGGTGGCGACGACAATGCTTTTGGCCTGAAAAGCGGTGAGGGCTTGGATAACCCCGGTGATGATTGAGCTGGTCTTGGCCTTTGGTGCGCCCTTTGAAAGCTCAGCAAACACGCGGGTTTCACCAATGACTAATGAGCCTGAGGTGCAGGCATAGCTGACGACATCAAGGCTGCCGTCGGGCAGCAAGCTGGCGGCACAGGGCGCCAGCAGATCGGCCTGGGCTGCAAGCGTTTCAGTGGTGATGGAATCAGCGATGGCCGCGCGCGCGAAATGCACGCCGACACCGGGAGGCCGCAGAGTATAAACATCATCCTGAACGGTCTGTTCTGTGGCCAGCAATACGAAACCAAGCTTAGCGCGCGGGTGGCGGCCCTGATCGAACCGGATCTTGTATGGAGGGAGGGGCTGCATCGAGTTTCGGCCTGAATTTTGACGTGGTGTATACACCTATAGCCTTGAAGAGGCATATGTGCAAATATTCTGATGGGAATCAAATGTGATGTACACAGCAAAAACGGGAACACGCAATGTTAGAACAAGCTAAGCAGCGCATGACCGGGTTTCAGGACCGGCTAAAAACCGCAGGAATTGATGTTGCGATCCTGACGGATGAAGCCTCGATCGCTTATCTGGCTGGGTTCTGGGGCTATCTTTCGATCGAGTTTGGTCGACCGACGTTTCTGCTGGTCGGGCCGGATTTCGCACCCGCCGTGATCACCCCATTGATGGAAAGTGAAATGGTCAGCGCGATGACATGGGTTGAAAATATCGAGACCTGGGAAGATGCAGGCAACAACCGGTGGGAACATGTTCTTGGCCGGGTTCTGGGAGCAAATCCAGGCATTGTCGGTGTCGAAAAACACATCCTGCCCGCGATTGTGCGCAACTGGTTTGACGATCAGCGCCCTGACGTGACGCTGATGGATGCCGCACCGGTGCTTGGCCAGATGCGGATGATCAAATCGCCCGAAGAAATCGTCATCATGCGTCAGGCAGGCCAGATTGCCGGGGCGATGATGACAGCCGCAGAAAACGCACTTGCCGCGGGCGCGCCGGAATATGAGGCCGCCCTGGCAGTGATAAACGCAGGCACCCGTAAGGCCGCCGGATTCCTAAGTGCCAAGGGCTGGGAGGCCTTCATTTCCCCGATGATCTACAATTTGCAGGTCATGCAATCTGGCCGCGATACCTCAATGGTACATCGTCGCGCCAGTGTGAAAACCCTGGAAATCGGCGATCCGGTTTACTTCTGTTTCTGCAATATGGCGCAATTCAAACAGTACAAACTGGGGTTTGACCGGATGTTTTTCATCCGCGAAATCAGCGATGACGCAGCGCGGGTGCAGCAGGCCGCGATTGATGCGCAACAGGCCGCGATTGCCGCGATCAGGCCGGGCGTGACAGCAGCCTCGGTCGCGGAAGCGGCGAACGAAGTTTACCGCGCGCGTGGCTATGAAACCGGTTACAGAACCGGGCGGTCGATTGGCATGTCCTATCTGGAAGCGCCGGAATTGAAGGCTGGCGATATGACGATCTTGCAACCCGGGATGACCTTTGCAGTTGATGGCGGCATCTCCATCGACGGGGAACTGGGCGGGCGGATTGGCGACTCCATCGTGGTGACGGCGGATGGGATGGAGTATTTGACGCAGTATCCAAGGGAAATCCTGATCGCCGGGTGAGGTGATTAAGCCGCTGTTACCATTGGTATAATCTGTGGGATGCAGCGCTTGACAGGTGAGATGCTGAACTAAACGATTGGTCGATTGGTCGATTGGTCGATTGGTCGA
>CAYXXQ010000171.1:0-7431 GCA_964469075.1 uncultured Rhodobacter sp. | reverse complement strand
CGCAGCGACGGGCGCGACACGCCCATCTTTTCCGCCAGTTCGCGTTCTGCGGGCAAGCGTTCGCCGGGCCTTAGAATTCCCCGCAGGATCAGGCTTTCGATCTGACGCACAACGGCGGATGACAGTTTTTCGGCCTGGACTTTGCGATACGGCATCGGGTGACCCTTCAGGTGACTGGTCAGATAATATGACCAGTCACCGTCCGGGGCAATCAGGTTCCGGGCCTGGAGGGGCCGGGGTTACTGGATCGGGCGGATGATGATTTCAACTCTGCGGTTCTGGGCGCGCCCGGCCTCGTTGAGGTTGGAGGCCTTCGGCTCATTCTCGCCGCGTCCAAAGGCGCGCATCCGGCTGGCGGTCACGCCGCCATCAACCAGAATGCTGTAAACACTTTCGGCTCGCTGGGCCGACAGTTGCTGGTTGAAACTGGCGGCACCGACATTGTCGGTGTGGCCGATGACATCGACGGTGGAGTCTGGATAAGTATTCAGATGATCCGCCAGAGTGTAAAGATCATTGGTCAGGCTGCCGCGCACAATCGCGCTGCCGGTGTCAAAGGTGATCGCTTCGGGCAGAGTGATCACCAGTTCGCTGCCGGTGTTGACGATGCCAACCTGGCCATTGCCCATGCTGGTGCGCAAAGCGTCGGCCTGCTTGTCCAGTTCCTGACCAATCAGGCCGCCGATCGTCGCCCCGACGGCGCCGCCGACGATCATGTTGCCGGGCCGGTTGCCGCCAATAATAGCTCCGACAAGCCCGCCGATCACCGCGCCGCCGGTGGTGTTGGGGCGCGGTCGGCCATCAGGGGTGGTGCAAGCCGCAAGGCCAAGGGCTGCGGCACTTAGGATCAGGATTGGTTTGGTTGCGCGGATCATGTTTCGCCTCGTTCAATTGACTGCTGCGTGGTTTTTTACGCTAGTATAGCAGATAATCAACAGGCTGCACAAATCCATAGGGGGCGCCTTTGAAATCGCAGGGCCGGGGTGTCGCGAAATGCCTTATTCGGCGGCTTCCAGGCGGGCGGCTTCGCGGGCCAGCATCGCGCGTTTGATCGGCAGGCCCCAGTGATAGCCGCCAAGTCCGCCGGATTTTCGCAAGGCCCGGTGACAGGGGATCAGCCAACTGACGGGGTTGCGGCCAACAGCGGTACCAACTGCGCGCACCGCTTTGGGGTTGCCGATGGTACGGGCGATCTCGGAATAGGTCGAGACATGGCCCGACGGGATATTCAAAAGCGCCTCCCAAACCTTGATCTGAAACGGCGCGCCGATCAGATGCAACTTGGCCTCCTCCCCATCGCCAAGGGCGGCAGCGACCCAGCCTGCCAGCAGGAACGGGTTTTCCTGAAACAGGGCCTCGGGCCAGCGGGCGGTCATGTCGATCATCGCAACGTCACGGCCGCATTCGGCAGTAAAGGCCATGCCGCAAATGCCGCGATCCGTGCCCATCACCAGCATCTCGCCAAAGGGGCTGTCAAACCAGCCAAAACTGATGGTCAAACCTTTGCCACGGGCGGCGTATTCGCCCGGGCTCATCGCTTCCCAGCGCAGGAACAAGTCATGCAGGCGCGAGGCCCCGGAAAGCCCGGTTTCAAGCGCTGTATCCAACACTGTGAAGCGGTTTTGCAGCAAGTCCCGGGCGTGATCGAGCATCAGATATTGCTGGTAGCGCTTGGGGCTGACGCCGACCCATTGGCTGAACAGACGCTGGAAATGCGCAGGGCTGAGGCCGGTGGCGCTGGCGATGTCGTCTAGGCTTGGCTGGGCGTCAACGTTGTCGTCAATATATCGCAGCGCGCGCGCGATCAGGTCATAGTGATAGGGGTTGTCGGACATTCTGGGCCTCCTGTTGGTTTGAAGATGGTGCAAGTACCGCCTGCTTTCCACCCGAATCCTGCTGGAAATCGCCCTTGGCAACCTTGCCGCTGCATGCCAAACACTTCCACAATGACCAAGCAGCTTGATTACCACACGATTTATGAGATCTTCCGCCGGTTTCGCGAAAGTGAACCCGAACCAAAGGGGGAGCTTGAGCATGTCAATGCCTTCACTTTAGTGGTCGCGGTGGCGCTGTCGGCCCAGGCAACCGATGTCGGGGTCAACAAGGCAACGCGGGGGCTGTTTGCGGTCGCGGACACCCCCCAGAAGATGCTGAATCTTGGGCTTGACGGCGTAATCGCGCATGTCAAAACCATCGGCCTGTTTCGCCAAAAAGCGCAGAACGTAATCAAGCTGAGCCGGATTTTGGTTGACGACTATGGCGGTGAGGTTCCGTCATCCCGCGCGGCTTTGATAAGCCTGCCGGGGGTGGGCCGCAAAACCGCGAATGTGGTTCTGAATATGTGGTTCAAACAACCAGCCCAGGCGGTTGATACCCATATTTTCCGGTTCGGCAATCGCACGGGCGTGGCCCCGGGCAAAGATGTGGTCGCGGTTGAACGGGCGATTGAGGACCACATCCCGGCTGAGTTTCAGCACCATGCGCATCACTGGATGATCCTGCATGGGCGCTATATCTGCAAGGCGCGCAAGCCTGTTTGCGCCAATTGCATCATCGCGGATTTATGTAATTCTGAGGATAAGAACTTATGAAAAAGAAATACCAGGTCGTAGGTATCGGCAATGCAATGGTCGATATTCTGAGCCATGTGAAAGACGAATTTCTAGCGGAAAACGGCGTTGAAAAGGGCATCATGCAGCTGATTGATATGCAGCGCGCGGTGGAGCTTTACGACCATATGGGGCCGGCGCAGGAAATCTCGGGCGGCTCGGCGGCCAACACGATTGCGGGTATCGCGGCCCTTGGCGGGCGCACCGCCTATGTCGGCAAGGTCAAGGACGATCAGCTTGGTGCGATTTTCGCCCATGATCTGCGCGCCCAAGGGGCGGTTTATCAAACCCCGTTCGCACCCAAGATCGACAGCCACGAAACCGGGCGCTGCATGGTTCTGGTGACATCAGATAGCGAGCGGTCGCTGAACACCTATCTGGGCGTTTCCGAAAGCCTTGGTCCGGACGATATAGACACCGCGATGATGGCCGAGGCAGAGTGGCTGTATCTGGAAGGATATCGCTTTGACGGGGCCAAAAGTAAGGCGGCCTTTGCCAAGGCCGTGACGGCCTGTAAAAACGCTGGTGGGCGGGTGTCTTTGACCCTGTCTGATCCGTTTTGTGTCGAACGGCACCGCGATGATTTCCACGAGATGATCTCGGACCATGTCGATCTGCTGTTTTGCAATGTTCATGAAATGCAGGCGATGTATCCTGCCGACAGCTTGGAGCAGTCGCTGAAACTGGCCGCGAATGAGGTCGAGATCGTTGTCTGCACTGCGTCCGAAGACGGGGCCTATATCCTGAACGGCGGCGGGCTTGAACATGCGCATGCGCAACCGGTTGATATTGTCGATGCGACCGGGGCCGGAGATTTGTTTGCCAGCGGGTTTCTGTATGGTCTGACCGCCGGGTTTGACATGCTGACCTGTGGTCGGATGGGCTGCATTGCCGCGGCTGAGGTTATCAGCCATATCGGCGCACGGCCAGAAACCGACCTGATGGAGCTGTTCCGGGAACATGGGCTTGTCTGACATATCGGCCAGACACGGCGCATGACGGTTTTTGCGCGCCTGTCCATCCCTGTACAGGCGGTGCTGATCCTGCTGACAGGCATCGTTCTGCTGGATTTTATGGGTGCGATCGTCAAGACACTGCTGCCGAAATACTCGGCCCAGGAATTGTCGGCCTATCGCAATCTGCTTGGCATGATCCCCAGCTTGATCATGCTGTCCCTGACGGGTGAGATCCGCCTGTCACCGCGCAAATTGTTGATCCGGCAATGGCCACTTGCGGTTATGCGCGGTGGTTTCGTGGCCTTGGCGCAGCTTGCTTACTACCTGTCACTGGGGCGGCTTGAATTCGCCACAGTTGCCACCCTGACCTATACGATGTCGCTGTTTGTGGTCGCGTTTTCGGTTCCGATCCTGGGCGAACGAGTTGGTTTCTGGCGCTGGGTGGCGGTGGTTTTGGGATTTGCCGGCGCTGTCTGGATCGTCAGGCCGGGCAGTGACGCGTTTTCGCTGATCGCGCTGTTGCCGTTGGTTGCGGCGGCGCTTTATGCGGCCTCAAGCGTAACGGTGCGTCTGATCGACCGCGAGGTTTCAAACGCTTTGCTTTATCTATATTCCGCCCTGTCAGCGGCGATTGGGGCGACGGTGCTGGCCCTGCTGACAAGCGGGTTTTCCGGCATTCACAGCGTGAACGATTTGGGCCTGATCGTGGCGATGGGCTTGTTTGGCGGCACCGGAGTTTTGTGCCTGATGGTGTCGATGCGCCTGATCAGCCCCAGCTTTCTTGCGCCTTTCAACTATTTCGGCATCCTGTCAGCCTTGGCCGTGGGCTGGCTGATATTTGGTGAAGCACCGGTTGATACACTTTTCCCTGGCGTCTTGCTGATTGTTGCGGGCGGCATGGTGGTGATCTGGCGCGAACGGCGGCGCGCCAAGGCCAGAAGTTAGGAGCTGCCGCGCGAATTCAGTCGCCAAGTTTGGCGTGCACTTCGTCCAGATCAATTTCACCGATTGGCATCTTGTTGGACGGATCGAACCGGTCGTATTGGAACAGCTCAAAATCCTTGTGATAGATCTCGTAAATCATGTGCATCGACAGATCATCGAAATAATCCTCGACCGGGTGGGCGCGTTTGGGGCCGTGGCCTTCGCTTTCGTTGAAGCGCGGCATGGTGTTCAGATCGAGGGTATGTTTGCACTCAATACTGTCCAGAACCTGCTGCATGCCGGTCTTGAAATCTTCGGTCGAGATGATCTTGTCGTAACGCGCGCCCCCATGCACCAGGGTCGAGGCGTGGCCCGCCACCGCAGACCAGTGGATATCCGGGTCCATCGGACGGCGAAATTTGATGGTGTCGCGGACAAACAGCAAGAACCGGCGGAAACTGGCGATTTGATCAAAATCCCCTTCAACCTCGATCCCGTATTTCTGGATCAACAGCGGCACAAGCTTGCCGCGATAGCGTTTGCCATTGCGTTGAATGCCGCAGATTTTATCGAAAAACGCTGACAACACCCGGGTATAAGGATTGCGCACGCACGTGAACGTATAGGCCGAGCCGTCGCGGATCACCGCTTCAAGCCGGGGCTGGCTGTGTTCCAGCGCCCATTTGTGAATGCCACCGTTTGAATCGTGGATATCACCGTCAAAATAAGTGCCGTGGTCGATGTAATGCATCACCTGCCCAATGGTAGAACAAGCGCATTTCGGAATCACCCGATATACAAGCGTTTCACTTTCGGTCATCCAGGTTCCTGGAAAGCCCATTTTCTGCCCCTTATCCCCAACCTTTTTGCAAGGCTGTGTCGGTTTGCTTGGTTCTGATCCTTAAAGACCAAAGAAAAGGTGTTTTTTCAACGAAACTTTGGCTTTATGGTGGCAAGAAAAAAGAAACGATGAGGAAACGCAGCCCTGTATGGCCCAGATAGCATATATATTACTGTGCCACAAAGACCCGGACGCTATTGTTTCGCTTGCGAGCCAACTAACAGCAGGCGGCGATTGCGTGGCCGTACATTTTGATGGCCGTGCGCGTGACACCGATTTTGTGCAGATAACAACAGCATTGGCGGATAATGACAATGTTGTTTTTGCCGCGCGTGAAAAATGCGGTTGGGGGGAGTGGTCGTTGGTTCAGGCCACCCTCAATGCGCTGACCGTGGCCGAACAATCCTTCCCGCGTGCCACGCATTTTTACATGGTGTCGGGCGATTGCATGCCGATCAAATCAGCTGAATATGTGCATGAGTTTCTGGATCAAAACGACATAGATTTCATCGAAGCGTTTGATTATTTCAACAGCGACTGGATCAAGACCGGCATGCGTGAAGAGCGGCTGGTCTATCGTCACTACATCAACGAACGCAAGCATAAGACGTTGTTCTATGCAGCGTTGAACACCCAGAAACGGCTGGGGCTGAAGCGGAAAATCCCTGACGATCTGTCGGTGATGGTTGGCTCACAATGGTGGTGTTTGCGTCGACGCACGATTGAGATGATCCTGGAACTTGTCAAAAAGCGCCGCGATGTGGTGCGGTTTTTCCGCACGACCTGGATCCCGGATGAAACCTTCTTTCAAACCCTGGTGCGCCATCTTGTGCCACACCGCGAGATCGACTCGCGCACGCTGACTTTTCTGATGTTTTCGGATTACGGCATGCCGGTGACGTTTTACAACGATCAGTATGACATGCTGCTGGCGCAGGATTTCATGTTCGCACGCAAAATCTCGTCCGAAGCGTTGGAGCTTAAAAAGCGTCTCGGCGCGCTATACGCCGGTGGGCGGGATACCTTCAACGTTTCAAACGAGGGGCGCAAACTTCACCAATACCTGACCCAGCAGGGTCGCTACGGCCGACGCTTCGCACCACGTTTTTGGGAGCGGGAAAGCACCCTCGGACGTGAACGCGAGTTGCTGATTTTGGTCTGCAAGAAGTGGCATGTCGCCAAGCGTCTGCTTGAAGCGATCCGCCGGGCGACCAATCTGCACGGGGTGGAGTTTGTGTTTGACGAGGTTGACGCCGGGTTGCCGCATCTGGGCGGGATCGAAAACTCGATGGAAAAACGCACGCGACACCGACGGGCAATGATGCGGATGCTGTACGATTATTATGACACCAACCGTCTGGTGATCTGTCTTGATCCTAACAACCTGGACCTTCTGCACGACTTTCATTCGGATCGCTGCACCACCCGGATACTGGAAATCGAATGCGATTACAGTGAAGAATACCTGATCGGTCACGCCAAGCGCACGGGGCTTGCCAGCGACAACAGCGCACCTGAAATGCTGTCGCAACTGGTGCCGACCATTCGGCAGGAATTTGGCACCGAACGTGATGCCTTGCAGGATGCCGGATTTCCGAATTACTACCGCATCAGCGAGCAAAGCAGCGATGACGAAAACGCGATTCCGATATCGGCGTTTCTGGACATCCCCGAAAACACAGCAGGCGAAATTGCCGCCACCGACCATTTATTCGCGGAGTAAGCGATGGCCTATGACTACGACGACCAGAACATTTTCGCCAAGATCCTGCGCGGCGAAATCCCCAATGCCACCGTCCTTGAAACCGCGCATTCCCTGGCGTTCAACGACATCACGCCACAAGCGCCCGATCATGTGCTGGTGATCCCAAAGGGCCCTTATGTCTGCTATGATCATTTCGCCGATGCCGCCAGTGACGCCGAAATCATCGACTACACCCGCGCGATTGGTGAGGTCTGTCGCCTGCTGGGCGTGAAGCCCGGTGAAGGCGGCGAAGGCTACAGGATGATCGCGAATTCCGGCAATAACGGCGTTCAGGACGTGCAGCATCTGCATGTGCATATCCTGGGCGGACGCTGGCTGGGCCGGATGCTGCAAAAG
>CAYXXQ010000170.1:0-7476 GCA_964469075.1 uncultured Rhodobacter sp. | reverse complement strand
AGGTTCTTGCGATTTGCCCGCTTTCATGCAGGCAATCCAGCAGCATCGCCTCATAGCCTTGCCGACGTTGATCACGCTCAGCGTCGCTTGACTCCTCGGCCTTATGCTTGCGGTCAAACACCAGATTGATCTCTTTCAACTCCAGGCATTTGTTTTCGACCGCCTCAATCGCGCGGTGGATGCTGTTTAGGGACGTGGCCTTGCTAAAGGCCGTCATCGAGGCCTGATCCCCCAACACCAAATCCAGATCCTGCGCATGCGGTTGCCCGGAGTAGCGCGCTTTCAAATCTTCAAATCCGGCGGCAATGGCTGCCCGCAGGTCGTGATGTTTGTGTTTGTTGCCGCTTTGGCGAAGGCAGATGAAGGTGCCATTGCCACAATGGGCGAACAGGCTGCCGTCAAACTGGGTCACTTCAGACAGGATGGCTGCAACGCTTTTCAGCAAATCGCGATAGGCAAGTTCGGTGGCGCCTTCGTGAAAACGGGTGATGCCTGCGATCTTGATGCCGCAGACGCCCGACAGAAACAGGCTGCCCCGCGACAGTTGCGAGACATAGTTTTCAAACGCGATATACCCGACTGATCGGTCGATGCCGGAAATCTCAAACGGTTCACTTAAACCGACTTTCGGCGCGCTGGCGGCTTTGGCTTTCAAGCTGGTTACGGTTTCCAGGCTGTCGCGGGCGATTGCGCGTTCTTTGACAAGTTTTTGTGCAAGGTTCAGGCGGGTGCCTAGTTCCAATATGTCAAACGGCTTGGTCACATAATCGGTTGCCCCGGCCATGAAGGCCTTGTCGACATAGGCTTTCTGCGACATCGCTGTCACCATGACAATCGGCGCGTCGGCATAGCCAGGCAGGGCGCGGATTTTGCCGCAAAGCTCAATCCCGTCCATGCCGGGCATCTGAATATCCAACAGGAAACAGTCAAAAGCCAAGTCAGTATGCGCCAGAAGATCCAACGCTTCGGTTGCGGAATTGGCAGTAGAAACGTCAGAAAAACCCGTAATATCAAGGGTTTCGCTTAGCAACTCTAGTATTGTTTTATCGTCATCTACTGCAAGTATCTTCATTGCGTTCAACCCAATTCGGCTAGTCCCTGTATCGCTGAGGGCAAGTGGTAGAGACCCTGAGAGGGGTCTTCACCAATGCGCCATCTGGCAATCTTTTGTTAACCTTTGAAGTGTTCTATCCAAGAATTACGCCGACAAAGAGGCTTGATTTGGGCGTTTGCTGAATACTGGCAGGGGGTTGGAAACGATGGCGGCAAAACCACCGCTGTCATGTCCTGCTGATCGGTAATGGGCGGCTATAAGCGGGCAGTAGGGCCTGAAAAAGCCCTTATTTACTTAGCTCGCAGCCCGCAGCGGGATGAATTCCACCCGCGCGTCCTGATTGAACCCCGTGGCCTCGGCGGGCAGGACGGCAAAGCCGTCGGCGGTGCAAATCAGCGAGATTTTGGCAGAAAATGACACATCCAGCAGTTCCACAACCGGCAAAGCATCGTCGTCGTTGCGAATAAGCCGCGCGGGCCGGTATTCCTTGCGCCCGGCGTTGCGGCTGAAGGCTTGCGCCAACCTTGCATAGCGCCGTGGCATCAGTGTTTCCGCTTGCCCCGCCAGCTTTTGCGCCAAGGGCAGGCCAAGAATTTTCCAGGTGGTGAAGGCGGCCACAGGATTGCCGGGAAGCCCCACGAACAGCGCGTCAAACAGCCGACCGATGGCCACAGGCTTGCCGGGTTTCATGGCCGCTTTCATCACCTCAAGCTGTCCGCCTGCGGCTAGCAATTGCGTCAAAACATGGTCTTCATCACCGACGGATACGCCGCCAGTGGTAACAATCAGATCATGGGTTTTCGCGGCATTAACAAGCGTTTGACGGATATCGTCAGGATGATCCCGCACCGCCCCCAGATCAGTCACTAAGGCCCAGGGGGTCGCCAGTTCCGCCAGCATCATATAGCGGTTGGAATTGTAAATCTGTCCGGGGTTCAAGGCCTCACCGGGTTGTTTCAACTCATCCCCGGTGCAAAACAGCGCGATACGGATCTTGCGAAATACCTTGGCCGAGGTCAGCCCGATCGACGCCAGCGCCCCGATTTCCCGCGATCCAAATTCGATGCCCTTTGCGAGAAGGATCTTCCCCGCTTTGATGTCTTCGCCAGCCCGGCGGATATTGCGCCCCTTGGTCGGAAGGGCCGCAAGCGCGATGTGATCGCCCTCGCGCTGCACATGTTCCTGCATCACCACAGCGTCGCAATCCGCAGGCACGGCGGCACCCGTCAGAATGCGCCAGCAATGGTTTTCGGGCAGGTTAGGCAGGGCCGAAATATCCTGGCCCGCCCGGATACTGCCCATCACTTGCAGGCGAAACGGGGGAGTTCCTTGCAAATCCCCGATCAGAAGCGCGTATCCGTCCATTGCCGAATTATCAAATGGCGGCAGATCGAAGGGCGCTTTGATATCTTCGGCCAGAATACGACCGCTGAGGTCCGATAAAGAAACCCGCTCGCTGCTGACGCCTTGCTGCGCCAGGGCCAGAGACCGGTCGCGGGCGGTTTCAACTGAAATCAAACCCCGTGCCAAGGCGTCGCAATCCGGCATCACGCTAGGGTCACTCACAGATTGTTTCATATCAATTCACCCGGTTCCACCGCCAGCCCGGCCACAACGCTGCACCCGAGGTCGCGCAGATGCCCGTCTTTCAGGCCATAAATCATCCCGTGCACCGCCACGCTTGAGCCGTGATCCCAGGCCCGCCGCAGGATCGGGGTTTCACAAACCCGCCTGACCCCGTCGATGACATTCAGTTCCGCCAGCCGGTTCAACCGAGCCTCTTCGCCGTTCAGGACGACCAGCTCGTGAATGTGGCGATTGGTGATCCGTCGGATCGGTTCCAGCCAATGATCGACCAGCCCGTGCGGGCAATCTTCGGTGCTGGCGTGGATGCCGCCACAGCCGTAATGGCCGCAAATGATGACATGCTGCACCTTCAGTGTTTCCACCGCGAATTCAAGGGCTGACAACATGTTCAGGTCACTTGAGTGGATGACATTGGCGACATTTCGGTGCACGAACACTTCGCCCGGATCCAACCCGCACACCACATTGGCCGGCACGCGGCTGTCGGAACAGCCGATCCAAAAGAACTCGGGCGATTGCTGGGCCGCCAGCCGTTGAAAATACTGCGCGTCCTTGCTGACCTGGGCATCGACCCAGGCAAGGTTGCGGTCAAACAGATCGCTTAACATCAGCCGGCCGGTTTCATCTCGATGCCAAAAATCTGGGCGTCAGCGACCAGATCAGCCACCAGATCACTGGCGGCGTTTTTCCAGGCCCGTTGCTCCAACTTTTGCTTGATGTTGTTGGCGATATTGCTCGGCATCTCGCCTTCCGGGTTCTTGCTGCGATAGATCGTCAGAACCTCGTTGTCCCTGACCGGGGCCGGGGCAAGGTTGGCTTCAAGATAGCCGCGGATCAACGCTTCGTCCCCGGTTTCAATGCGCCCGGGCGAGAGCATCGCCGGGTCAGCCTTGAGGTCAGCCGCCCTGGCCGCCGCCAGCAGCAATTGCCGCACGACAAGGGCTTGGGCCGCCGCGCGCCAGGCCATGCCCGGCTTGCCTTGCGGGGCCGGGTGGTTCTGGGCCTCGGCAGCGACAGCCGCCGAGGGGATTTTTTCGCCATTGACGAAGATATCTGGAAACAAGGGTTTCATATCATCCTTCTCCGTTTTGGTTAGATTTTACGCCGCGAGCGCACGATCTGATAGCCGGGCCGCCACAAATAGCGTACCGGGGCTGACAGCATATGCACAAGCCGGGTGAACGGGAACAGGATGAAGATCGTCAGGCCCAGCAAGATATGCGCCTTGAAGATGATGTGCGTTTCGGCAATGTAACTAGCCGCGTCCCCATCCAGTGTGAAGATGCCGTTGGCCCAGGCCATCAGCTTGGCCATTTCATACCCGTCCAGATGCGCCAGGCTAAGGGGAACCGTCGCCAGCCCCAACAGCAGTTGGGCAATCAGGATCAGGATAATCGCATTGTCCCAGAAGGACGAGGTTGCCCTGACGCGTGGATCAGCAAACCGCCGGTGCGCCAGCATCAGACCACCGATCACCGCCATCACGCCAGCCAGACCGCCGCCAACCGCAGCCAGCAACTGCTTGAAGCTGTGACCAACGCCAAGGGCGTCGTAAAACTCGATCGGCAAAAGCAGGCCAAACAGGTGCCCGGCAAAGATGATCAACACCCCGACATGAAACAGGACCGACCCCATGATCAGTTGCTTGCGGCGCAACAACTGGCTGGAGCTTGATTTCCAGGTGTAAGGATCGCGTTCATATCGCGCGATTGAGCCGATCAAAAGGACCGTCAGGGCTATATAGGGAAAGGTTCCAAAAAGAAACTGATGCATGATCGCCTCCTATTCGGCGGGCCGGGGTGAAACCCCCGGCTGAGGTTTGTTGATTACGGGGTCCATTTGGGCCAGCATATCTCGGCTGACCGGGCAACCGGCATCTGGATCGGGGCCGAAGGTGACTTCTGCCTCTTCCCAAATCTCATCCAGCGCTTCCAGGTCTTCAGGATCGTCGTCCTTGACGGTCAGCAATTCCTGAACCACGCCGCTTGATTTTTCGACCCCGGCAAACTCCGCAAGGGCCGCAAGCACCGCCGCATAAGCGCTTTCGCGCCGCTGCAAACGTTCGGCAAGGGCTGCGATGATATGGCCGGCATCGTCCAGCATTTCACGCGCATCCGCTAGGGTGCCGGTGGACAGAAACTCCAGCAGGATCGGCAAGTGATCCGGCAGTTCCGTGCTGCTAAGGTCATAGCCGCCATCGCGGTATGTTTGCAGCAGATCGACCATTGCCGGACCACGGTCCCGGCTTTCACCGTGCACATGTTCAAACAGGTTCAGCGACAATGTGCGCGAGCGGTCAAACAGCAGAACATAGCGTTCCTGCAATTCGTAAAGATCCATCGCTGCGAGGTCGGCAAGCAAGGGCTGTATCGCCCTTACCGCCTTTTCTGACAGGATTTTCTCGTCCCGCAGAACCGCGCCTATGGCTTTGGCGGCATCCTTCTGATCGGCACTGGGATAGCACAAAAGCGCGGAAAGGGCTTTGAATGTCTTCATCACGCAGCCCCCCCGCTTTTGTTTGCCGGAACCACGAACTTGCGGCTGCCAAACAGTTTGCCACCACTTGATCCGGTTGAGCACCCGTTGCCATCAGTGAACCCGCAGCCTGATCTCAGATCAAGTGCGTCTTCGGTCTGTTCGCGATGCGCGGTTGGCACAACGAACCGGTCCTCATAGTCAGCGATTGCCAGGATTTTATACATCTCTTCGATCTGCTGTGGTTCAAGCCCGACGCGTTTGGCGATGCCAATGTCGATCACACCATCAACCGTTTTGCTGCGCATGTAACCGCGCATCGCCAGCATCCGTTCAAGGGCTGTGACAACCGGGGCTTCGTCGCCCGCAGTCAGCATGTTGGCCAGGTATTTGACCGGGATGCGCAAGGAACTGACATCGGGCATATCGCGGTCAATGCCGATCTTGCCGGCTTCAGCGGCGTTCTTGATCGGGCTGAGGGGCGGGATATACCAGACCATCGGCAAGGTGCGGTATTCGGGATGCAGAGGGAAGGCCAGCTTCCATTCCATCGCCATTTTCCACACGGGTGAGTTTTGTGCAGCCTTGATCCAATCCTCGGCAATGCCGTCGCGCCGGGCGGCGGCAATCACTTCGGGATCGTTGGGGTCAAGGAACACATCCAGTTGCGCATCGTAAAGATCGGTTTCACGTTCAACGCTGGCCGCTTCGGCGATCTTGTCCTGATCGTACAGCATTACGCCGAGGTAGCGAATGCGCCCGACGCAGGTTTCCGAACAGACCGTCGGCAAGCCGCTTTCAATCCGCGGATAGCAGAAGGTGCATTTTTCCGATTTGCCGCTTTCCCAGTTGTAATAGATCTTCTTGTAGGGGCAGCCGGATACACACATCCGCCAGCCCCGACATTTTTCCTGGTCAATCAGCACGATGCCGTCTTCTTCGCGCTTGTAGATCGCGCCAGAAGGGCAAGATGCAGAACAGGTCGGGTTCAGGCAGTGTTCGCACAGACGCGGCAAATACATCATGAATGTATTTTCGTATTCGCCGTAGATTTCCTTCTGAATGCCCTCGAAGTTGTAATCCTGTGAGCGTTTTTCAAACTCGCCACCCAGGATTTCCTCCCAATTGGGGCCGTTTTCGATCTTCTCCATCCGCTTGCCACTGATTTTTGAGCGTGGCCTCGCGGTTGGAAACGCATTCATTTCCGGGGCAGATTTCAGGTGGTCGTAGTCAAAATCAAACGGCTCGTAGAAGTCGTCGATTTCCGGCAGATCGGGGTTGGCGAAGATATTCGCCAGGATCCGCCATTTCGCCCCTTGCTTGGGTTGCAGCTTGCCGGATTTCGTCCGCTCCCAGCCGCCGTTCCAGCGTTTCTGGTTCTCCCAATCTTTGGGGTAGCCGACGCCGGGTTTGGTTTCAACGTTGTTGAACCAGGCGTATTCGACACCGTCGCGGCTGGTCCAAACGTTTTTACAGGTGACCGAACAGGTGTGGCACCCAATGCATTTATCAAGGTTCAGAACCTTGCCGATTTGTGCGCGTACTTTCATTCTGCTGCCTCCACTTTCGCCGGCGTATCAAGCCAGTCAACTTTGGTCATTTTGCGAACGATCACGAACTCGTCCCGATTGCTGCCGACAGTTCCGTAATAGTTGAAACCATAGGATTGCTGCGCATAGCTGCCGATCATATGCGTCGGTTTCAGCGTCGTGCGGGTGACCGAGTTGTGGATACCTCCCCTCAGACCGGTCTGTTCCGACCCCGGCGTATTCACGATCTTTTCCTGGGCGTGATACATGAACAAGGTGCCTTCCTTCATGCGCTGGGAAACCACCGCACGCGCTGTCAGCGCCCCGTTGACGTTATAGGCCTCGACCCAGTCGTTATCCTTGATCCCGGCCTTTTGGGCGTCGACCTCTGACAACCACACCACCGGACCACCCCGGTTCAGCGTCAGCATCAACAGGTTGTCAGAATAGGTCGAATGGATGCCCCATTTCTGGTGCGGCGTGATGAAGTTCAGCACCAGATGCGGCTCGTTATTCTTGGCCGAGGCATTGACGTCCTTGGTGATCGTTTTCAGATCAACCGGCGGGCGCCATGTGCAGAAACCTTCACCAAAGGCGCGCATCCACAGGTGATCCTGATAGAGTTGCTGACGGCCCGACAAGGTACGCCAGGGGATCAACTCATGCACGTTGGTATAACCGGCATTATAGCAGACATCCTCACTTTCGATGCCCGACCAGGTCGGCGAGCTAATGATCTTGCGCGGTTGGGCGGCAATATCCCGGAAGCGGATTTTCTCATCCTCTTTCGGGCGGGCCAGATGGGTGTGGTCAATGCCGGTGTGATCCGAC
>CAYXXQ010000169.1:0-7492 GCA_964469075.1 uncultured Rhodobacter sp. | reverse complement strand
CGCCCAAAGGCACGGTGACATCGGCCCCGCCATAGGTGTTCACATGCACCACACCAGCCCGGATTCCACGGATCATCCGGTGCGCACGGCTGATATCCTGGGTCCAGACCGCACTGGCCAAGCCAAATTCGGTGCCATTGGCAAGGCGCAGCGCTTCGTCCTCGTCCTTGAAGGGCGTCACTGCCAGAACCGGGCCGAAAACCTCGTCCTTGAACAAGGTGTCAGTTGGTTTCACCCCGGCCATGATGGTTGGCTGCATGTAATAGCCACCGGTGTCCTGCAAAATCCGGTCGCCACCAGTTACACGCCGCGCGCCTTCCTGTTCGGCAACCTCGACAAAACGCAAATCGCCTTCCAACTGACCCAGGGAGTTCACTGCCCCGATATCAGACCCTAAATCAAGTGGGTCACCCACTTGCAATGCCTCGGCATGGCGGGCCATTGCGGCGATGAAATCGTCGTGAATGGATGCCTCGACCAATAGGCGGGAGCCCGCAACACAGACCTGACCTGAATTGCGGAAGATGCCCGCAGCTGACACTTTCGCCGCCTTTTCCAGATCGGCACAATCGGCGAAAACCACGTTGGGGGATTTACCGCCCAGTTCCAGATAGCAGCGCTTCATGTTGGAGCGCGCCGAATATTCCAGCAACCGCCGCCCGGTTGCGCCGGACCCGGTGAAGGCCAGCACATCGACATCCATCGACAAGGCCAGCGCCTCGCCCACCACCTTCCCCTGTCCGGTCACGACATTCAGAACACCGCCGGGCAAACCTGCCTCGGCCGCCAGTTCCGCAATCCGCAGCAGCGATAGTGACGCAGTTTCGGCCGGTTTCAGTACCACCGAATTGCCCGCCGCCAGGGCCGGGGCGATTTTCCAGGCGCCGATCATCAGCGGGAAGTTCCAGGGCACGATGGCACCAACGACGCCGACGGCTTCGCGATGGACAAGGCCCAGGATATCCGGCGCGGTCGGGGCGATTTCACCGTAAACCTTGTCAATCGCCTCGGCGTAGTAGCGGAAGGTGCCAGCGGCCGAGCCTGGCTCAGCCTTTAGCGCCATGCCGATTTCTGTACCATTGTCGCGCACGCCCAGAACCGCCAGTTCCAGCGCATCGCGTTCGATCAGATCGGCCAGCTTGTGCAGCACCTTTTTGCGCCCAGCCGGGGCCATGCGTGACCAACGGCCATCGTCAAACGCCCGCCGTGCCGAGGCGACCGCGCGGGTCATATCGGCCGCCGAGCCTCTTGTCAGTGTGGTCAGAACACTGCCGTCAATCGGCGACAGAACCTCTAAAGTTTCTCCCGATCCTTGGTCCCACGCGCCTTCAATGAAGAGTTTCTGCGCTGGTACATGCGTTGCCCGTAACTGGTTGAGTCGCTGTTGGTCAAGCATTCCGCTTCCTTACGTTGCCTATAGCTTTTCCAGATCGTGCGGACATGCAGCGTCAGCACAAGCAGGATAATCATGAAAAGAATGAACGCGATGGGCCGGTCGATGAAATCCCAGGGGGTTTTCACCCGCGCCATCGACGTCCTGAGCTTGGTTTGCATGATATCGCCCAGAACCATGCCCAGAATGATCGGTACAATCGGCAGGTTCAGGCGTTTCAAAACGAACCCCAACACGCCGAAACAGGCGGCAATAAGGCAATCGGTGGCGCTGTTTCGGATCGAATAGACGCCGACGAAAGACAGGATCAGGATCATCACACCCAGAAACCGGGTCGGAATTCGGATGATCTGCAACAACCAGTTGGTTGAAAACAAAAGGAAAACCATCACCAGAATATTCAGGATCAGCAACGAGATATAAAGCGCGACGACGAAATCCATCTGGTTTGCAAAGAGGTTCGGACCGGGGATCACACCGTGGACGTAAAACACCGACAGCATCATCGCCGTCAGCGCCTCGCCCGGGATGCCAAGGGCCAAAAGCGGGATCATGGCCGCCCCCGGCACCGCGTTATTCGCGGCCTCAGACGCGATCAGCCCCTCAGGGCTGCCCTTGCCAAACGCGTCGGGCGTTTTGGAGGTGCGCTGGGCATAAGTGTAGGACATGAACTGGGCCGTAAACTCCCCCACGCCGGGGATCATGCCCATCAACACGCCAAAACTGGACGAGACCGTTGCGATGCGCTTGTGCTTGAACAGCTCTTTCAGCCCCTGAAACAAACCACCTTTCACCGGCGCCGCTTCGGGGCTTTCGTCGCGGTCAACCAACAGGACGATGGCCTGGCTGATCGCAAATAATCCCAGCACCACGACGATCAGGTCAATGCCGCCGGCAAGCCAGCTTTGATCAAACGTGAAGCGGCGGGAATACTTGATCGGCTCCAGCCCGATGGTCATGATGAAAATGCCGAAACTGGCCATCAGACCGGCCGCCAAGACCTGGCCGCGATGGGCGGTAATCACCAGAATGATGCCCAAAAGGGCCGCCAGAAAGATCTCGCGGCTGCCAAACATCGGTGCGACCCAGGCCAGTACTGGCGACAACAGGATCAGGCAGACAACGGAAAAGATTCCGCCAAAGAACGACGCGGAATAGGCCAGCGACAGGGCGCGCCGGGCCTCCCCCCGCTTGGTCATCGGATAGCCGTCATAGGTGGTCAGCGCGTTAACGGCGGTGCCGGGCGTGTTGATCAGGATCGCGGGGATCGCGCCGCCATACATGCTGGACCCATAGATCCCCAACAGGATCGTCAGGCCAACAATCGGGTCCAGCGAAAAAGTGGCCGGCAACAGGATCGCAATCGCCACCGCCGCCCCGACACCGGGGATCGCACCGATGATAACCCCGCCAATAGACCCGACCAGCAGCGCCACCAGCACATCCCAGCGCATCAGGATGTCGACACCAGAAAACAGCACGTCCATACCGGGTTCCCTAAAAATTCAGGATCATGAAAGATCGCAATCCGCTGGGCAGATATTCATAGATCATCGCCCCAGGGATCTTGACCTCAAGGAACGCCTTGAACAATAGAACGACCGCAAACCCGACCCCGGCTGCCGACCAAAGTGTCTTTGCTGAACGGTAGCCCATGCGAAACGCCAGCACCGGCGCCATGATCAGGGTCGCGGGCAGGTAGCCGATCACCGGCACCGAATAGACGTAAAGCATGAACCAGCCGACAAATTCAAAGGCGCGCAGCCAGACCGCAGCCTCAGCCCATTCGCGCCGCCAGTTGTCTTTGCGAAACCGGGTGTAAAAATGCAAACCGCCAAACACCGCCATGCCGATCACCCCGATCGAGGGCCACAAAGCAGGCTGCGCAGACCATTTGGTTTTGTTGAACCATTTGACCTGATCGGGCATTCGGACAAGCAAAAACAAAGAAAATAGCAGGAACAATCCAACAAAAAGCAGCTCACCCGGGACTGCGTGTGCGCGTTTTGACGGTTGGTCGCTCATCCATGCTGTCCTTTATCTGCCTGTAACCAGAAAAGGCCGGCCCGACTGTCGGACCAGCCCAGTTCAGAGATGTCTGGGATCACTCAAGCATCGCGTTGATTTTATCAAGCGCTGCTGAATCCGATTCAATCTGTGCTTCGGAATCCGCCGCGTTCTTCCAGTAAACGCTGGCACCGGTCTGTTTGGCAACAGCCTGGGCGCGATCGCTCATCATGGTTTTTGCGGCAACGGCGATGATCTTGTCACGCACGTCTTGCGGCGTGTCTTTGGTGACGAACAGGCCATTCCACAATGTTACGTATAGATCCGGGTTCACCTCGGTCATGGTGGGTGCATCCGGAACCAGCGGAATACGCGTGTCGGTGATCGAGGCCAGAACCGTAATCTTGTCAAGGCAAGGCTGGATCAGCTGAAGCGTGGTGTTGATCACGTCAGCATCACCCGACGCCAGGGAGTTACAGTCCAGATTGTCAAATGCCGCATCAGTGGCATATTCAAATCCGGCTGCCTTGGCATGCGCCAGGGTGATTTTGGTCGGCACCAGTGGTGCGCCGAAATGGCCCAAAGTCACGTCGTTTTCCTTGGCATATGCGGCCAGTTCTTCCATCGTCTGGTAAGGCGCATCGCCCGATGTTGCCAGAACGAAAGGATAGGTCACAAAGATCCCCAATGGGTCAAACTTGGCCGGGGCCAGTTCAGGGATGCCGATCAGGTGGCCGATCAGCGGCACGCCGATCACAAACGACCCGATGGTGTAGCCATCGCCCGGGGCAGTTGCCACGTCAATCGCGCCGGGGAACGGCCCGCCGCCACCGCCGGGCTTGTTCACGACCGCTGCCGCCACGCCATATTCGGCCTGAAAATCTTCGGCGATCATGCGGGTCAGCACGTCTTCCAGATCACCCGGAGGCCAAGGCACGATGAAGTTCACCGGCTTCTCGGGATATTCGGCAAGTGCAGCACCCGGCAAGACAGCCGCCGCCATCGAGGCCGCGACTGCTGCCGTGGTCAGAAACGTTTTCATTTGGTTTTCTCCCTTTGGAATTCCTATCGGTTCACTATTGTAACCAATAGTTCAAAAGTGTTGCAGGTGCTGCGGCAATCTGTCAAGCATTGATGTAACACGCGGGAGGATATCATTGGGTTCGGAAATGCCAAAACGGTCAGGCAGCTTGCCGCAACAACGCCCCAGGGTCATGCAGACCGTGGACAAGGCGCTGGGCCTTTTGCATTATTTTTCCCTTTCAAAGCCAGAGTATGGGCTTAGCGACCTGGCCCGCACAGCCGGGCTCGACAAGGCGACAACGCTGCGGTGTCTGGCCGCTTTGGAGCGGCACGGTTTTGTTGAACAGCACCCGGAATCACGGAAGTACCGGCTTGGGTTCTCCTTACTGCAACTGGCGCGAATCAGGGAAGTCAGCTTTCCGGTGACCGCTCTGATCCAGCCAATTGTCGATCATCTGGCCGATGTGACAAGCGAAACCGCGCATGTGTCGATGCTGTCGGGCGCCGATCTTGTGACCATCGCCATAGCTGAACCACAGCGGTCCATCCGGGTGTCGCTGGACCCGTCCGAGGTTCTGCCGTTGCACGCCTCGGCTTCGGGGCAGGTGCTGCTGGCCTTCGCGTCGCCGGAGAAGCGCGCGCGGATTGAAACCGGCGCGCCCCTGAAAGCGTTCACAGACCGCACGGAAACCAGTTGGGCTGAACTGGAACAGACATTGCAAAAAGTGCGCACCGAAGGGTTTGCGATTTCGGACCAGACGTTTGAAAGCGATGTCACCGGCACTGCGGCGCCGGTTTTTGATTGGTCGGGGGCGGTGATCGGCACAGCGGCAGTGGCAACGATATCATCGCGCTATGTTGGTGAAACAGCCGCCCGCATCCAGCGTGAAGTTTTGAACGCAGCAGCCGAGATTACCCGCCAGCTTGGCGGCACGTCCGAGGCTGCAACATGACCGCACCGCAACAAGCCCTGGTTCTGGATTTCGGCGGTGTGATCAGCCGCACCTTGTTTGAAACCCACGCCCTGACCGAGGCCGCGTTGGGCCTGCCCACAGGCAGCCTGACCTGGCAAGGCCCGTTCGCGCCGGAAACCGATGATCTGTGGCGTGCGATGCAAGCTGATGAAATGACAGAACGCGATTATTGGCACCAGCGCACGGTCGAGGTTGGCCGCATGACCGGCAAAGACTGGCAGCAAATGTCGGATTTCGTCATTGCCGCGCGTGGGTCTGACCCGCTGCCGGTGATCCGCCCCGAGGCGTTGGCAGCGATAAAGGCGGCCAAAGCGGCTGGCTGCAAACTGGCGATCCTGTCAAACGAGCTGGACCTGTTTTACGGCGCTCAGTTTCGCGACAAGCTGCCGTTTCTGCGTGATTTCGACGTGATCGTCGATGCGACCTATACTGGCATCCTGAAACCCGATCCGCGCGCCTATCAGGCCTGTCTGGATCAGTTGGACCTGCCTGCCGGTGCCTGCGTGTTTGTCGATGACCAAATGCGCAACATCACGGGCGCGCAGGCCATCGGCATGCAAGTGGCGCATTTTGACGTGAAAAACCCGGCGGGGTCATATGACTGCGCCCTTGAGCAATTGGGACTGGGATAAGGAAGACTGACATGAAAGACTCCAATTTTCTGAAAGAAAACAACGCCAAACATATGTGGCACCCGATGACATCTCCGTCGGAGTCGCTTCAGAACGCGCCGATCATCGTGACCGGTGCTGAAGGCGTGCGTATCACCGATATTGACGGCCATGTCGCGATTGACGCGGTTGGCGGGCTTTGGAACGTCAACCTTGGATACTCGGTCGATCCGATTAAGAAGGCGATCAGCGATCAGTTGGACCGGTTGCCGTATTATTCGTCCTTCGCGGGCACGGCCAATGATCCGGCGATTGAGCTGTCTTATGAGTTGCGCGAATGGTTCGCCGAAGACGGCATGGTGCGATCTTTCTTTACCTCGGGCGGATCGGATTCGGTGGAAACCTGCCTGCGTCTGGCGCGGCAATATCACAAGATCAGGGGGGAGCATCAGCGCACCAAATTCCTGTCGCTGAAAAAGGGCTATCACGGCACGCATTTTGGCGGCGCAAGTGTCAACGGCAACAACCGGTTCCGCACTATGTACGAGCCGCTTTTGCCCGGCTGTTACCACATGCCAGCCCCTTACCCCTATCGCAATCCGTTCAACGAAAGCGATCCGGCCAAGCTGGCCAATCTGATCATAGCCGCGACCGCCGAAGAGATCGCTTTTCAGGGTGGCAACACCATCGCTGCCTTCATTATGGAGCCGATCCTAGGCGCTGGTGGCGTGTTGGTGCCGCATGAAACTTTCATGCCAAAAATCCGCGCGCTGTGTGATCAGCACGGCATTCTGCTGATCGCAGACGAGGTGATCACTGCCTTTGGCCGCACCGGCGATTGGTCGGGCAGCCGACATTGGGGGGTTAAACCTGACATGATGGCGACCGCCAAAGCGATCACCAACGCCTACTACCCGTTTGGGGCGGCGCTGATCGGTGAACAGGTGGCCGAGGTGTTTGAAAGCGACGAAACGGGTGCGGCCTCGATCGGGCATGGCTATACTTATTCGGCCCATCCGGTCGGCGCAGCGGCGGCCTTGGCCTGTCTGGCGGAAACCAAGCGGATTGATCCCCGCGCAAATGCCACCGTGCGCGGCAATCAGCTGTTTGACGGGCTGAACAAGATGGCCGAAAAACATGATAGTATTGGCAATGTCCGCGGTGGCCATGGTCTGATGACCGGGGTGGAACTGGTGCTGGATCGCACCAGCAAAGCGCCTGATATGACTTCAGGTAAAACCGTGCAGAAGGTCGCCTATGAAAACGGCGCGATGATCAGGGTTTCCGGCAACAACATCCTGTTGTCCCCACCGTTGATCCTGACCGAGGCTGAGACCCAGCAAATCCTTGATGCGATTGATGCTGGCCTGACCGCCGCCGCAGCCCTGTAGGCCATTTAAGTACCAGACATCCGGGGCAAGGCCCGCCCATGCCCCGGGTCGTACGCCAGCGTTATCCCAGCAAAGCGTGCAGCATGATGCGCG
>CAYXXQ010000168.1:0-7594 GCA_964469075.1 uncultured Rhodobacter sp. | reverse complement strand
GCCAGCTCCGCCACCAGAATATTCATGCCAAACCCCAGGATCATCGCCCGCTCCACCCCCGTCAGATCCAGATAAAAAGCCAACATGGCCGACAGGATATTGGCCAGCGTCCATTGCCGGAAATTCGGCTCGGTCGCCCAGCAGGCCCTGGCGCCGGCCATCGACCAGACCGACGCGTTCTTGACCCGTGTGACCTGCCTCACCCAGAAATCCCACACCCGCGTTATCCTTGTGCTTTTCATCGGCCTCAGCCTGATGCAATGATATCGAAGTGCAGCAAACGAGGCAAATCATGAAATCGACCGGCTTTTTCTGGGATGAAAAGTGTTTTTGGCATTCTGGCGGCAATTACGCCCTGACAATGCCGGTTGGCGGCAATGTCCAACCTTTGGCGGCCGGTGGCTTGCCGGAAAACCCGGAAACCAAGCGTCGGTTGAAAAACCTGATGGATGTGACGGGCCTGTTGGCGGAACTTGACGTGCGCTCTGCCCCCGCCGCCAGCGATAGCGATCTGGCGCGGGTGCATCCGAAAGCCTTCCTGACAGAGTTTAAGGCCACCTCAGACGCGGGCGGTGGGGAGCTTGGCCTGCGCACACCTTTCGGGCGCGGTGGATATGAAATTGCAGCCCTGTCGGCAGGCTTGGCCAAGGCGGCATTGGCGTCGGTGATGACGGGCGCGGTCAGGAACGCCTATTCCCTGTCGCGCCCGCCGGGGCATCATTGTCTGCCGGACTATCCCAACGGATTTTGCCTGCTGGCCAATATCGCGATTGCGGTTGAGGCGGCGATTGCCGCCGGTCAGGGCAAACGCTTTGTGGTACTTGACTGGGATGTGCACCACGGCAACGGCACCGAGGCAATCTACTATGACCGCGATGACGTTCTGACGATTTCGATCCATCAGGACAAAAACTACCCGCCCGATACCGGCGATTTCGCCGTGCAGGGAAAAGGTGCTGGGCTTGGTCACAACCTGAACATTCCGCTGCCAGCCGGTTGTGGCGATGCGACCTATCTATACGTGATGGACAAGCTTGTGGCGCCCGCAATCCGCCGGTTCAACCCTGATGCGATCATTGTCGCCTGCGGCTTTGACGCCTCCCCTTTTGACCCGCTGGCGCATATGCTGGTCACCGCAGACGGCTTCCGCCAGATGACCCGCCGGGTGATGGACCTCGCGGCTGAGTTGTGCGACGACCGGCTGCTATTGGTTCACGAAGGCGGCTATTCCGAAGCATACGTGCCGTTCTGCGGCCATGCGGTGATTGCGGAGATGGCAGGCAGCAAGATCGACGCAGGCGACCCGCTTGAATACGCCGTCACCAACCGGCAACCAAACGAGCGGGTGCAGGCATTTCACCGCGAGCTGGTGGATGAAATGGTGGCGGAGGTTTAACAGGCGTTGGCAGCTTGTGACGCCCGCAAACTGCGCCAACTCAACCAATATGCGCCAGGATGTTCAGCAGTTTGCCGCTTGGGTCATTGATATAGAACCGCCGCACGCCCCAAGGCTCGTCCGTCTGGTCATACGCCACTGTATGGCCCAGTGATTTGGCGCGTTGGTAAACCGCGTCGACGTCATCAACCTCAATCGACAGGTCCGGAACCGGCGTGCCGGAGCCGCCTTCTGAGGCGATGCTGATCTGGACGGGTGCTGTCAGGCCGGACGCGAGGGTTGCGATCCAGCCGTGATCCATGACCACATGCAGATCAAACAGATCGACGTAAAACCCCTGCACATCCTCAACTGAAGCTACGGCGATATTTGCGACGATGCGTTTGACGGCCATGATCAAAACCTCTGCTTTCGATCCCTGACTATCACTTTGCTGACGGAAAGTCTGCAATACCGCCTTAGGCGCAAGAAATTCATCGCAAACGCAACGATCCTGTCGCTTATACGTATTTCCCCTTATTGACTTGCCCCTTCCCAGCCGCCAAACACGGCCTAATCCATTCAATCAGGGGACAGACATGAAAAAAGTCTACAAAACCGCTGCCGAGGCGCTGGATGGCGTCTTGTTTGACGGCATGCACATCGCGTCGGGCGGCTTTGGCCTGTGCGGCATTCCGGAACTGCTGATCGCCGCCATTCGTGACGCCGGCACCAAGGATCTGACGATTGCCAGCAATAATGCCGGGGTTGACGGTTTCGGCCTTGGGCTGCTGCTGGAAACCAGGCAGGTCAAGAAAATGCTCAGCTCCTACGTTGGTGAAAACGCTGAATTCATGCGACAATACCTGTCGGGTGAGTTGGAGTTGGAGTTCAATCCCCAAGGCACGCTGGCCGAGCGGATGCGCGCCGGCGGTGCTGGCATTCCGGGCTTTTACACCCAGACCGGGGTTGGCACCGTGATTGCCGAGGGCAAGGAAGAAAAAGAATTTGACGGCAAAGCTTATATTCTGGAACGCGGCATTGTCGCCGATCTTGCCATCGTCAAAGCCTGGAAGGGCGACACCGCCGGCAACCTGATCTATCGCAAAACCGCGCGGAATTTCAATCCGCCGGCAGCGACCTGCGGCAAGATCTGCATCGCCGAGGTCGAGGAACTGGTGCATCCGGGCGAGCTTGACCCCGATATGATCCACACACCGGGCATCTATGTGCATCGCATCATTCAGGGTACGCATGAAAAGCGTATCGAACAGCGCACGACGCGCACGGCTTAAGGGGGAACAGCATCATGGCATGGGACCGCAATCAAATGGCCGAACGGGCCGCGCAGGAACTGGAAGACGGCTGGTATGTGAACCTTGGCATCGGCATTCCGACGCTGGTGTCCAACCACATTCCGGTTGGCGTTAGCGTCACTCTGGAATCTGAGAACGGCATGCTGGGCATCGGCCCCTTCCCGACCGAAGATGAGATTGACGCCGATCTGATCAATGCTGGCAAACAGACCGTGACGGAATTGCCGGGCACGTCTTACTTCAGCTCGGACCAATCGTTTGCGATGATCCGGGGAGGCAAGATCAACATGGCGATCCTGGGCGCGATGGAAGTCGCCGAAAACGGCGATCTGGCGAACTGGATGGTGCCGGGCAAGCTGGTCAAAGGCATGGGTGGCGCGATGGATCTGGTGGCCGGGGTTGGCCGCGTTATCGTGCTGATGAGCCAGGTTGACAAGGCCGGCAACTCCAAACTGCTGAAAGAGTGCACCCTGCCGCTGACCGGCAAAGGTGTGGTTGATATGATCATCACCGAGCTTGGCGTCTATGACGTGGTCGAGGGTGGTTTGAAACTGACGCAGATAGCCGATGGTGTCACCCGCGCCGACATCGACGCCGCGACGGAGGCGACTCTGGTCAACTAGCACGTTTTGCGGTTGGTCTGAGATGGGCAAATCGCGTGTGCTACAGGCGCAGGATCACAGCGCCAGGCAATGCGAAACCGGGGTCATGCGGGGTCTCCCGGTCTGATTGATGCCAAAAGCGCGTTAAACACATCTATAAAGGCCGGATTGTCCACGATCCGGCCTTTTTTCTGCCATCAATATCTTTTAGCAGGACCGCATGGTGGGACAATCCGGCATTCGTACTTCGCTGATTATCTTCGCGATCTTCCTGATCAGCGCAGCGCTGGCCCTTTGGGCGGCCAGTGGCGAAGACATCTGGCATCAGTTGAAAATGCTGTCTCTTATGCAATTCGCCCTGCTCTTAAGCCTGTCCCTGGCAAATTACGGGCTGCGTGCGTATCGCTGGCAGCTTTACACCGGCGTTCTGGGCGTGCGGATGGGGTTGATCCCGGTTCTGCGGCATTACTTTGGCGGCTTCGCTTTGACGATGACCCCGGCACGGGTTGGTGAAATGGTCCGCCTGCGCTGGATCGCGCGGGAAACCGGCAGCAAGCTTGAAAATCTGGCACCTTTGATCCTGGTTGATCGCGCCGGGGATCTGGCCTCGACCGGGTTGTTGCTGGCGATTGCTTTGGCTTTTGGTGCGACCGGGATTTCCGGCGGCCTGCCTGTGGCCATTCTGGCCGTGATCATCGCCATGATCGCCACCCGGCCTGAACTGTTTGGCGCTTTCATAAATTTCGCCTACCGCATGACCGGCTGGAAACCCCGGCTGTTTGCCCGGGCCCGCCGGGCCGTCCGGGCTTTGCGGCCGTTTTCGGCCTTTGGTGTTGTGATGCCTGCATTGACGCTTGGGGCGATGGGCTGGTTTGCCGAAGGCTACGCGTTCTATTTGCTACTGGACTGGATGGGGGCCGATGTCGGGCTTTGGACCAGCGTTTCGATTTTTCTGTTCGCGATGATGACGGGTGGCGTCACCGGCGCGCCCGGCGGTATCGGCGGGGCTGAGGCGGCGATGCTCGCACTTCTGTCCATTCAGGGTGTCCCGCTTGACATCAGTGTGCCCGCGACCGCGATCATCAGAATAACAACATTATGGTTTGCCATCGGCCTGGGAATGATCGTGTTCCCGTTCGCCGAAGGCATCGCTGCAAGGACGACACATGCGCTGGAAAACTGACGACTATACCGGCTGGGGCCGGGTTTTGGAGGCCAAGGGCGATATGGCCCGGCCGGAAAAAATGGCTGACCTGAAGGCGATATTGAAATCACGCAAAGGGCCTGCGGTTGGGCAGTTGCGATCCTATGGGGATGTGGCTTTAAACGATGGCGGTGCCGCGATCAACCTGTCGCGGCTGAACCGGTTGATCGGGTTTGACCCCAAAACCGGCATCTTAAAGGCCGAGGCCGGGGCCACCATCGGCGAAATCGCCCGGGTCTTTTCCCCCAAGGGCTGGATGCTGCCCGTGATGCCAGGCACCGGGTTTGTGACCCTTGGCGGGGCGATTGCCAACGATGTTCACGGCAAAAGCCACCATATCGCAGGCTCCTTCGGGCAGCATATAGTTGCGATGGATCTGATGATGGCCAATGGCCGCCAGAAGCGCCTGACGCCGGACAGCACGCCTGACTTGTTTCGCGCCACCGTCGGCGGGCTGGGCCAGACCGGGATTATTCTGACGGCTGAGGTACAACTGATCGAGGGCGCGTCCGAAATCGTTGATGTGCGCGAAAACCGGGCTGAAGACCTGGATGCGTTTCTGTCGATGCTGGCAAACTCTGCCGCTACTTATAGTGTCGGTTGGATTGACACCACTGCGCGCGGGGCCTCCCTTGGGCGCGGTATTCTGGAAGAGGGGGAGTTTCGCGAATACGCAAAACCGCTGCAATCCAAGAAGGCGAAATCCATTCCCCGCGACGCCCCGGCGTTCCTGTTATCAGCCCCGGTCGTGCGCGTGTTCAACGAGATTTACTATCACCGCGTTCCGGCCAGCGGTCGGCGGCTTGACCGGACCTTGCAGGATTTCTTTTTCCCGCTTGATCGCATTCACAATTGGAACCGGCTTTACGGCAAACCGGGCTTTCACCAGTTTCAATGCGTGCTGCCCGATGACAGTGCCGAAACCGGCTTGCGGCAAATGATGGACTTGATCGCCGCCTCTCGACTGGCCTCTCCGCTTGCGGTTTTGAAACGGCTTGGCCCCGGTCGCGGTGGCATGATGTCGTTTCCAATGTCAGGCTATACTCTGGCAATAGATTTTCCCAACCGCACCAAAACCGCCGGTCTGTTGGCTGAGTTGGAGGCGATCACCCTCAAAGCGGGCGGGCGGATATATTTCGCCAAGGACGCCTTGATGCGCCGGGAGTCCGTCAGCCAAATGTACGACGAACACGCCGATTTTGCCCGCATCACCCACGAGGTCGATCCTGACCGGGTGTTTGAAACCAATCTTGTCCGCCGCCTGAACCTAAGGGGATCGAAATGAAACAAAGCTGGTTAATCCTTGGGGCAAGCTCAGCAATGGCGCGGGCGTTTGCGCGTCAGGTCTCAGAACAGGGTGCGACGGTTTATCTGGCCGGGCGCGACATGGACGATTTGGCGTTGAACGCCCAGGACTGCCAGGTGCGCGGGGCGCTGGCGGCCCACCCCATCAAGTTTGACGCCCGTAAACCGGCTGGTTTTCAGTCGATTTATGAAGAGATGGCGAAACAGGATGGTGCGCTGAATGTCGCGGTCTTTTTGGGCTCCATGCCTGATCAGGCGGATATCGACGTTGATCCCGGCCTTGTTGATCCAACGGTGATCGACTGTTTCACCGGCCCGGCGCGGTTTTTGCAAGGCTTCGTGCCGTTGATGGAGGCGCGGGGATCCGGCACAGTTGTCGGCGTCGGCTCCGTCGCGGGGGATCGCGGGCGGATCGGCAATTATGTATATGGCGCCGCCAAAGCCGGTTTCGCCACCTATCTATCCGGGTTGCGCAACCGACTGACCCGCGCGGGCGGGCATGTTGTGACCGTGAAACCCGGCTTCGTTGACACCGCGATGACCTGGGGGTTGCCGGGATTGTTTCTGGTTGCCAGCCCGGATCAGGTGGCGCGCGATATTCTGAAAGCCGTCGCCAAAAAACGCAACGTGATCTACACGCCGTTTTTCTGGCGCTACATCATGCTGATCATCCGCCACATCCCCGAAGCGATTTTCAAGAAGATGTCGATCTGACCGAAACGCCCTAGATCGCGGCGGTGAACATAAGCGTCAGAGTCAGGGCAATCAGGGCCAACCCGTATTTGTCATGCATCGCAAAGACAATCGGATCGTAGTCCTGCTTACCGTACCAGCCCAGCAGCACCATCCGCACCAGCCAGCCTGCAATCGGCACCAACGCCAGCCATAATTGCCAGCTGTTGGGATAAAGCGCCTGCGCAGCAGGGGTGAAGCTGTATAGGAAAAACGCAAGCAAAGCGCCGACTATCCCAAGACCAGCGACGTTCAGCAAATCCCCGCGATCAGCGCGGCTGTAGCCCCGGCCTGGCAAACGCTCGTCCGATTTGGCCAAGGTCAACTCTGTCAGGCGCTTGACGCAGCCAAGGGTCAGGAAGGTCGGGTAGATGAACGCCACCAAAAAGCCGGTGGCCGAAACTTTGGCCGCAATCGCGCCTGCGATGACGCGCAAGGTATAAAGCCCGGCCAGGGTCGCGATATCGACCCAGCGCATGCGTTTTAGTTTCAGTGAATAGGCCAAGGACAGGGCCATATATAGGGCCACGATCAATCCCATCGCCGCCCCGATTGTCAGGGCCAGCCCCAATGCAAAACAGGCAAGGCCAAGCGCCGTCGCCATCCCAATAGCGATCGGCACCTCGCCCGACGCAAAGGGCCGTTTGCATTTGGTCGGATGCAAGCGATCCGCCTCAAGATCCAGCAGATCGTTGACGATATATATACTGGAAGCCGCAAGGCTGAACGCAACCGTCGCCACCAGCACGATCAGAAACCCCGCCATGTCAAACCGGTGGGCTGCCACCAGTGGCAGGAACAACAGAATGTTTTTGACCCATTGATGCGGTCGCAAGGCCCGCAGCAAATCCTTGGCCCGCCAACCACCGGCGATTTCCGCGACATTGGCGCAGGATTTTACCAGGCTGCGGGCGATCTGCGGATGGCTGCCGATGATGATCGCGTTTTCGGCCTGCTGCCAGATCGGCATGTCGACGGTGGAGTTGCCAGCATAATCAAACCCGGCCTTGCCATAGGTCTTGACCAGATGGGCGGCCTTGTTGGACCCCGTCATATTTGT
>CAYXXQ010000167.1:0-7618 GCA_964469075.1 uncultured Rhodobacter sp. | reverse complement strand
ATACGTCGGTCGGTCACCAACAAGTGGTTGAACGCGTTGAGAAGACCGAATTTTCGCAAGTTGAACCACCAGTGATAACGAGCCTGCAAAAGCACAGTTTCGTCGGGCTCAAGGTTGCGATCAATGTAGCGGGGCATGACTCAATCCTCCTTCAAAGCAGTTGATCGATATCGATGAGACCGGATCGCTCAGGTTTCAAACCCAGATCAGCCTTCACGGGCGCATGGATCCGGTTCCCGTGCCACCGTGCCTGAAAGAGCAACCCGACAACCAAGAGCACCGCAAAGGCCAACCAGGTAGATTGGATATCAAGTGGTATCCCAAACTTCAGGATGAGGGCAGCCGCGGTGACAGGCAAAATTACGGGACTTAGCAGTGCGAGGATCGGAAGCGTCCAAGCAAGTGTAACCGGGATAATCTCAACAGACGCGATGTAAGGTACCAGCGCAATGGCAAGGAGCAAAGCGGTCAACCTTTCACCCAATCGAGCAGTGTCCCCGATTGTCGCCTTGAAACCGATGGTTAGGCCGGCAAATCCGGCGGCCAGGATGAGCGGCTCGAAAAACTTTCCCGGAATCGGCAAAAGGGCGGCATTTGCATTCAGATGAACGAGCAGAAAGGTCGCAAAGGCCGTCACGCAACCGAAGATCGCACCAAACCCTGCACGCAAGGCGAGACGCGAAAAGACGACTATCAAACCAGCGATCAGGGCAAAACCCCAGTTGCTGGTATGCATGAGTTCCAAGGCAACAGCCGGATCTCGTATTCTTTCAATAAATGAACTCACGGGAAGAACGCCGAAGTGTTCTGCTTCGAATAACGTGCGCGCACGGGTACTGTCGGTCCCGACAGTTCGCGAATTGCCGAAGGCAAACAAGATATCCCAAGTTCTGGGTTCGATGTGGGGATCAATGAAATCGAGCAGCAAGACGGCTTCTGGATCGGCGAACAAGCGAGAAACCTCGACAAACGTGCCCCCGACATTCTCCGAATAGACGGCCCGGTCAACTCTGCCGAGCACAACTTTCTCTTCCTGAACCGACCAGACCGTAATCGCGGCGGTGATCGTCACAATAGCGCCGACGAGGAGGCGGGCCAGGTACGGAGGCAAGAACGCCAGAACCAGGCTTGTTGCGGCGTAAGAAAATTTAATCGCTCTCATGGGTGCACTCCTTCGAGTGCATGGCATTTGTGCGTGCGTAGCATGGGCTTACTCCGGGGTTGGTTGGCGGCGGAACTGCCGCGCATACCCCTTATTCGGCCCTCGGAACGGGTTTCCTGAGTTTTTACCGGAAAAAGGATGTTGGCGGTCGCGCGGCTTGTGCGACCGTACAAGGCGTCAATTCATTTTTGGAACTTGCGAATGCGAATCCGGAATGCTGCACGCATCGGCCATCAGGCGTTGGACTGCGGGTCTCCGGCTTCAATGCGATGGGTTTGGGCTGAGAACCTTGTCACCTTATCGCCCTCAGGTTTCATCGCAATCGGCGACGGCACGTCATGTGGCTTTTCTTCCCGCAACTGCTGAATAAGCTGAGAACCACTGGCTGCATCCTCAATCAGCAACGCATTGGCGCCAAACCGGCGCGCCAGTTCCAATACTTTTCGCCGCAAATCCGGAAACTGCAGCCGGTCGCGAAACACATCCAGCACAAACACCTGCTGTTTTCGCTTCAGCGCGGTGACACAAACCGATCCATTGAATGGCATTTCCTTTGATCGCGTATGTAAGGTCGCCCTGACGCCGTGCATTGTAGAAGTTGTATTTGGCCAAATCATGGCGACGTAAGGTTGTCGCTGGATGATATCAATGCTGGCCGTACTGGCCAAATACGCCAATTGCTTTTTCCACATTTCCGATCTGCGCCCTACTTCCCCCAGCATGATCACTGACATTTGTCCCTGAGAATCGCCCTTCCGGGCAACGCGACTCATGATCGCGCAACTGCGATGATCAGCATCAGTAAAAACCCACGCATTAACGGATCTATCCGCACATAACGCCACGCCAAACGCGATTGCCCGAGCAGCGTACCGAACCGGCGTGCGTGTTGCCACCAGCCTCTGGAATAGCCCCTCAACGTTGCAGGCCGGGCAAAGCCGTTGCGTTTGGCTTTACCTCAAGGGCGTGTCCACGGGCGATTTCACCGAGGCGCTGGAGGCGCTGCTGGGTTCGAACGCCAAGGGCCTGTCTGCCAAGACCATCACGCGGCTGAAGGCCGACTGGTGGATGGACTACG
Source organism: uncultured Rhodobacter sp. (assembly GCA_964469075.1). Lineage (GTDB taxonomy): Bacteria > Pseudomonadota > Alphaproteobacteria > Rhodobacterales > Rhodobacteraceae > UBA5972. Next base: position 5,378 of record CAYXXQ010000167.1, on the reverse strand, counting down.
AGGTCTGGCAGAAACGTGACCTTGGCTCGCGGAGGTTTCTCTACATCTGGGCGGATGGCGTCTACTTCAAACCACGGATGGCTGAGGGAAAACAATGTGTTCCGGTGATCGTAGGTGCTCCCTCTCGTGCATGTAAACATGCACTGCCGGGCAGTGGATGAATATGGCCGCAAGGAACTTCTGGCCATGACCGATGGCTTCCGTGAAAGCACCCAAAGCTGGCGCGAGGTGCTACTTGATCTCAAGCGGCGTGGCCTGAAACACGACCCCAAGCTGGCCGTCGGCGACGGTGCCCTGGGGTTCTGGACAGCCCTGCGCGAGGTGTTCGCCACGACGCGGGAGCAACGCTGTTGGGTCCACAAGACCATGAACGTACTGAACGCGATGCCGAAATCCGTGCAAGCCAAGGCCAAGGGTCATTTGCACAACATCTGGCAGGCCGAGACAAAAGCCGAAGCCAACGTCGCCTTCGATTTCTTCGTCGAAACCTACGGCGTGAAATGGGACAAGGCGGTCGCAAAAATGATCAAAGACCGTGACGCGATGCTGACCTTCTACGATTATCCGGCGGAACATTGGAAACACATCCGGACGTCAAACCCGATCGAGAGCACCTTCGCGACCGTCCGGCACCGTACGAAACGCACCAAGGGGTGCCTCAGCCGCAAGACCGGTCTGGCCATGGCGTTCAAGCTGATGATGTCTGCGCAGAAGAAATGGCGCAAGCTCGACGGCCAAAACCGCCTGCCCGAAATCATCCAAGGGGTTGAGTTCCGCGATGGGATCAGCCAACTTCAAGATGCCGCCTGATCAGGCATCACCAACTTTTGCCCATATCTCCTGTGGAGGCAGAAAATGATTGATTGGATGCAAGGGCAAAAGCCGGACCAGCACGCCGGTATTCAAGCTGTGGACGGCGACCCCAGGGACGAATCCGAGCCTCCGGCGGAATTTGCGGTCAGCCTTCAACTCCAGACGACCCACCGGGTAAATTTCGCCTCGGCCCAGAATGACGTGCCCGTAATAAAATCGCTGTCGCTCCACAATACTGGCGAACATGCCCTTGAGAACCTCACGATTAACCTCAAATCGCACCCACCCGTCATCAGACCGAAAACCTGGACGATAGACCGGCTTGGTGCGGACCAGAGCCTTGACCTAAATGACCTTACGACGCCGCTTGATATCCAACTTTTGTCCGGCCTGAACGAGACTGAGATCGGCTCGCTTACGCTAACGATTGCCAGCAGTGACGGACAAATTCTGGAAGAAACCCGGCGTCTGGAACTTCTTGCCCGCGATCAATGGGGCGGCCTTGGTGACATGGACCGTTTGCTTGCGGCCTTCGTTTCGCCCAATGACGCGGTTGTCGCTGTCATCCTGAAAGAAGCCTCCGTGCTTTTGGAACGCAGTGGCTACGATGGCTCAATGGAAGGTTACCAGTCGGGCGATCCGCAGCGGGCCTGGATGCTTGCCGGTGCCATATGGTCGGCCATGACCGGGATGGGCCTGACCTATGCAAATCCCCCCCGGTCGTTCGAGGTGGATGGTCAGAAGGTAAGGTCGCCCGGCCGCATCCGCAACGAGGGCCTTGCCACCTGTCTAGATAGTTCGCTTCTGCTCGCTGCCGCTTGGGAACAGGCGGGGCTGCACCCGGTGATCCTGTTCAGTGAAGGTCACGCCTGGGCCGGGGTCTGGATCACCAAGCGTGATTTCGGGCAGGTGACGGAACCCGATGTCGTCACCGTGCGCAAGGCGGCGCAGGCGAACGAGTTCATTCCGGTGGAAACGACGCTGTTAGCACAACGCCCGGCTGTGGGTTTTGAACATGCCGTCGAGGCCGGTCGAGCCCGGCTTGCCGAGGAACGCGAACACGAGTTCCGGATGGCGATTGATATCACCCGCGCCCGGTCGGCCCGGATCCGCCCGCTGGCCAGCCACGTTACAAGCGAGGATGACGAGGCCGAACATATTGAGGCTGCCCCGGCAAAGCTTCCCTTGCCAATTGACCTCGGGCTTCTTCCGACAGAAATGGTCGATGTCATTCCCGACACGGCCAAGGGCCGGATCGAACGCTGGCAGGCGAAGTTGCTCGATCTCTCACTTCGCAACAGGTTGCTGAACTTCAAGCCAAGCAAACAGACCGTGCCTTGCGCCGTGCCCGATGTGGGCGAACTCGAAGACGCGCTGGCGGCGGACAAATCGTTCAAGGTCTATCCTTTGATGGAAGATGACCCCATTGGCGAGCGACAGCTTTCACCGCAAGACAAAGAAGCGATCATTAAAAGCGCCGTTGACGATTCTTTCAGGCGCGGGCAGATCACGGTGCTGCTTGATCGCAAGGAAACCGATAACCGCCTGATCACCCTGTTCCGCAAAGCCAAGAGTGACTTGCAGGAAGGTGGCACAAACACGCTTTTTCTTGCCGTCGGCTTTTTGCGCTGGCAGCGCGAAGGTGACAAGCGGACCTACCGCGCACCACTTCTGCTTGTGCCGGTGAAGCTTGAAAGAAAATCGGCGCGATCAGATTTCACGATTCACCATCAGGAGGATGAGGTCCGGTTCAATTCCACGCTATTGGAGTTTCTCAAGCGTGAATTCGACCTTGGTCTGCCAGAGCTGGATGGCGAGCTGCCACGTGACGATAGTGGCATTGACGTGCCGCGCGTCTTTGAATGGATGCGCGCCCGGGTGCGCGACGTACCTGGTTTCGAGGTGGTGGAAGAAATCGCGATCTCCACGTTCTCGTTTTCAAAATACCTGATGTGGAAGGATCTCGTGGACCGCACGGATCAACTGCGAAACAACCGCCTTGTCGCGCATCTTGTGGACAATCCGGAACGCACCTTCGATGGCGACCGCGGCGCACCGATGGAGCCCCATGAAATTGACCGCCGTATTGATCCCAAGGATCTGCTCACGCCCTTGCCCGCTGATAGTTCCCAGCTTTCGGCAGTGGTGGCGGCCTCTGAAGGGCACGACTTCGTGCTGATCGGGCCGCCCGGAACCGGCAAGAGCCAGACAATCGCGAATATCATTTGCCAGTGTATCGCAACCGGCAAGACCGTGCTGTTCGTGGCTGAAAAGGCGGCGGCCCTTGATGTCGTCCAGCGCCGGCTGGAGCGGGAAGGCCTCGGCGACGCCGTACTGGAACTCCATTCAAACAAGACCGACCGCAAGCGCGTGCTGACCCAGCTTGGGCGCGGATGGGACAGGGCTTCGCGTGCAACTGAGCATGAATGGCTGGCGATAACCGAGAAGTTGCGGATCAAACGTGACCAGTTGAACGCCTATGTCGGGGCGGTCCATGCGAAGGGAACGCAGGGTTTTTCAGCCTATCAAGCGATATCCTGGACGGCAGGTGCGCCGAGCGGGCTTAGCCTTAAGTTCGACAACAAGGATGCGCACGACAAGGAAAGCTTCGGGCGACTTCTTGAGATCGCAGACGAGCTTGGGCGTACACACGCAGCCATCGGCGACAGCCCGTCACTTCCGCTTATCGGCGCATCGGATTGGTCCTATGCTTGGGAAGTGGAGATCGTCGAGCACGCAAAGTCGCTGCGGGTGTGTGTCGAACGCACCATGCGATCAGCATCCGCTCTTGGTGCTCGGTTGGCGCTGAAGCCCGAGGCCTCTGTTTCGCCTGCACGTCGTGAAATGCTGAACGCAACTGCCCGGAGGATCGAAACGGGCGCTGAGGATCTGCGGCCCGTTCCAAAGATCCCTGCTCGGAATCTGCAAGACGAGGTTGACCGCTTCAAGGCCGCAGTAGGTGCGCTTAAGAGTGCGAAGAGCCGGATGCAAGCCAGCTACAGCGAGGAGAACATTCAACGTCTGCCGCTTGACCAATTGGATGCTGAGTGGCGCGCTGGCGAGGTCACCTTCTGGCCGTTCTCGGCGCTGAAAAAGCGCAAGGTCCGCAAGCTCCTGCAAACCTACGCCACATCGGGGCTGGCTGCCCCCGGCGAGGAATTGCCGGCCATCCATGAGGTGCGTAAACAGCTTGCGACGCTCAGCCAACTTGCGGTCGCCGTGCTGGCAGGCGAGGCCCGCTCAGTCCAAGCAGTTGAGCGTCGCGTCGCTCAGGCGATTTCGCTGCGCCAGGCACTTGCCGATGCGCAACCGCACGTTTCAGATACCGTAGCCTTCGGTGCCATTGTTGCCGAGTTGGAGGAAAGTCCAGGAAGCGATATGCGCCGCGCCATGGAGGAATGGCTAGCAAACGGCGAGGCGCTAAGAACGGCTATTGCTGAATTTGAGAAGTCTGGCGGTCAGGTGCCCATGGATATTTCGCTACAGGATCTGCTTGAGGCCGTGGATCAGATGCTCGCGCACCGGGCTTGCCTGGCCGACTGGACCCGCTGGCTGGAAGTGCGCGCACGCGCCGATGCCGCAGGTCTGTCGCTTGTCGCCGATGCGATGGAGGCAGGTGAGCTAAAATCGGATATCGTCGCCGAATGTCGCCGCGCCTATGCCCGCTGGTGGTTGCCGATTGCGATGGATACCTCCGAGCCGCTCCGCCGTTTCGCGCATTGGGAACATGAGGATATCATCGCCGCTTTCCGCGAATTGGACAATGCAGTCGCCCGATCAGCCCCGACCGAGGTGATGCGCCGGATCCATCACAGCCTCCCAGCGCGCGACGGTGTTCCGCGCAAATCCGAACTTGGGACACTGCGCCATCAACTCGGCCTTCAGCGCCCGTCGATGGCAATACGGACCTTGCTGGATAACCTGAGCGAGACATTTCCAAAACTTGCTCCTTGCGTTCTGATGTCGCCGCTTTCTATTGCACAATACCTTCCCGCCGGACAGGCCACCTTTGATGTGGTAATTTTCGACGAGGCATCTCAAATCACAACCTGGGACGCCATTGGTGCAATTGCCCGCGCCAAGCAGTCGATTATCGTAGGCGACCCCAAACAGCTCCCGCCGACAAACTTTTTCGGTCGCACCGACAGTGGAGACGAAGATGATGGTAGCGGCGGCGGGTTGATGGGTGATATGCCCTCGATCCTTGATGAGGTGGCGACCGCTGGTGTTCCCGTCCGTCGCCTTGACTGGCACTATCGCAGCCGGGACGAGGCGCTAATCGCCTTTTCCAACCACTTCTACTACGATGGCGGGTTGGTCACTTTTCCGGCGCCGACAACAGACAGTGAAGCGGTGCAATTCCACAAGATCGACGGCATTTATGCACGCGGTGCCGGGCGAACCAATGCCGACGAAGCCAAGGCAATAGCCGAGATGATCCGCCAGCGCCTGACGACCTGGCTCAAGCTGCCGGAAGAAGATCGCCCTACCCTTGGGGTGATCACCTTTAATGAACCGCCCCGGGTTTACTGGAGGGTTAAACTCTCCAAGGATGGACCCTATGA
>CAYXXQ010000166.1:0-7650 GCA_964469075.1 uncultured Rhodobacter sp. | reverse complement strand
AAAAACAATATCAAACGATGGATGGCACCATGTTGTAGGAATATGGGATTATGAAAATAACAAAGGGTATACATATATTGATAATATTATTGATTTGAATGAAACAATTAATTGGGGTAGCAATACACTAAATTTTGATGCGTTATATACCAATATAGGAACACTGGCAGATGGTTATTATTTTGATGGAAAAATGTCTGATATAATTATTTATAATTCTTCTTTAAATTCTACTGAAGTTTCTGATATTTATTCTACTGGAAGAAGTGTTAATCCTTATTTTGAAACTTCAGGAAACACTCCACCAGTTATTGAAGAACCAGTATATTCTAATGAGGATGCTTTTTGTAATTATAGTGGCGTTGGAGATTTTGATTATTCTTGGTACGTTAATGATAGCGAAGTTTTTAATGGTTATTGTTATCAAGAAAGTGCAACAGTTGATAATCAAACAGGAATTGATGGGGATTGTAATTTGGATTATAGTGGAACGATAGGAGCTGATGATACTGAAAAGTTTATATACATAAATTATACTATTCCAGAACAATCTTCTGGTGCAAAATGGTTAATTAAATATGGAAAACAAAATGCTCCTACGACAAGTAATTTTACTATTTATGATTCTTGTTTAAATGGAGATATACTTCAATTAAAAATGCAAGTTAATGGTTCTAATTCTTTTAATTGTTATAATGGTTCTTCTTGGGTTAATGTTAGTTCAGTAATTTTAGGAACGACATCTTATGGTTCTGTTGATAAAGGTGTTCCAGTATATACTTATGATGGTAATTGGGGAACTCATACTTTTTGGTCTACTGCTTCTGGGGGTTGGAATAAATGGTTAAGTTCTAACGGATATTATATAAATATATTTGAAGAAGCTATTTATTGGAATTTTAACATAACAGATACTTTACCTACTTCTTATTTTGATGTTGAGGATAACCTTACTTGTGAAGTGAATGATGTTAACAGTACACAAATTACAGTTTTAAACACACCACCAGTTATTGATACAGTGCAAATGAATAATACTCCAGTATTGTCTAATGAATCGATAATAGGTTTTTGTAACGCGACAGATTATGATGGAGATACATTAACATTTGATTATGATTGGTTTGTTAATGATGTGGAAGTTAGCGTTTTTGAACATAATGATTGGGTAAGTAATAGTTCACTGATTAGTGCTTTGGGAGATGTGGGTTACAAGTCTGCTCCTTCTGTTTTTTATGATGATGGAACTTTAAAACTAATTTCCGGTGATTCTGATGGAACTTTTACTGGTTTTCAATGGTCTGGCTCGGCTTGGGTTTCTAATTCTTCTATTGTTTCAGGTCTTACTGATGTAGGAGGTGTGTCTTCTCCTTCTGTTTTTTATGATGATGAAATTTGGAAATTAATTGCTGGGGAATTTCATGGTGGTTTCAATGGTTTTCAGTGGTCTGGCTTGACTTGGGTTTCTAATTCTTCTATTGTTTCAGGTCTTACTGATGTAGGCTATAATTCTTATCCTGTTGTGTTTAATGATTCAGGAACTTTAAAACTAATTTCCGGTGATTCTGATGGAACTTTTACTGGTTTTCAATGGTCTGGCTCGGCTTGGGTTTCTAATTCTTCTATTGTTTCAGGCCTTACTGATGTAGGCTATGATTCTTCTCCTGAAGTGTTTAATGATGCAGGGACTTGGAAGTTAATAAGTGGAGAACAGGATGGCGTTTTTAATGGTTTCCAATGGAATGGAACTTCTTGGGTTTCTAACACTTCTATTGTTTCGGGACTAACAGATGTAGGACAGTTGTCTTCTCCTTCTGTTTTTTATGATGATGGGTGGAAATTAATAAGTGGTGCTAATTTTGGTGAGTTTATTGGTTTTCAAATGCCTGTTTTTTCTACAATAAATCTATCCGTAGAGTATTTTGATAAAAACGACAATGTAACATTACAATGTATAGCTAATGATGGCACAAGTGATTCAGCTGCAGTTAATAGTTCAGAAACTACAATACTAAACACTCCGCCAGTAATTGATACAGTTCAAATGAATAATACTCCAGTTTATACAAATAAAACCATTATAGGATTTTGTAATGCAACAGATTTTGATGTAGACCCTTTAACTTATTCTTATGATTGGTTTGTAAATGACGTTAGTACTGGCATTACAGCAACTACTTTAGTTCCAGCAAATTTTGAGCAAGATGATGTAATAATTTTACAATGTATAGTTAATGATGGAACAAGTGATTCGCCAGCACTTAATAGTTCAGAAACTACAATATTGAATACGCCGCCAGTTGTTGATAATCTTTTAATTGTCGGGCAATACCCAGAAAATAATGTTACAGGCTATTGTAATGTTTCTGATTATGATAATGATAATTTAAATACAACTTTTGAATGGTATGTAGAGAGTGTTTCAGTATATAATTATAGCACAGGATTCGTTGTTCCAGGACAGTATACATCAATCTTAGATAGTTCCTATGGAGTTGTTGGGGATAATGTGACACTTAAATGTAAAACTACTGATGACACAACATCATCATCATATTCACAAGATGAATTAATACTAGAAAATCACGGAATATTAAGTTCAAGTAATTTTTCTACAGACGAAACTTCTGAAACCCCACAAATTTATGAAACAATAACTTTTGAAGGATATGTTACTGGATACAATACTTTAGATACTTGTACTTTACAATTAATACCAGAACCTAATGGAACAATATTTGATAGTATAACAACAACAATAACACCTGAAGCCTTAACAAATAAAATAACTTCCAGTTTTGCAATAACTGCAGATTATAGAGTACCTAATAATAATGTTACTTGGAGATTATTATGTAATGACACTTCAGGAAATTATGCTTTAACAATAAATGACACTTTCACAGTAAAAGATATAACTCCACCATATATCAATGTAACAAATTCTACACTAATGATTAATGGAACAATTTTAGACAACTATCAGAATGATACTTATTTATTAAACATACCATTTTCTGATTTAAATTTATTTCAAGCAAGTGTTAATATTACTTGTGATGATTATGGTCAATTTTATTATTGGGAAATTTTAGATATTAATACAACAACTTATAATTTTTCAGAACAAATAAATTTCAGTGAAGTGGGTATAGATAGTTGCGATATTGTGACTTCAGTATCAGATGACCACACGGCAGAAACAATACCAAACTATGAGGTTACAGAAACAGACAACACTATAACGTATACCACAGAAAATGGTTTAACTGTAGAAATAATTTCTGACAGTCCATCAACTAGCACTAATACAAAAAAACTTGATGATAGATATAATTTTGAATTTGATTATGCAGAACAAAAATTATTAAGAAAATACACAATAAAAAGTGATGGAACAATATTTTATCGAACAGGAAGTAATTACCCGGCGCACTTCGTGACATGGAATAAAGAAACACATACTGGTAACTGGATAGATTTTGCACTACCGCACCTAGAAGATTTTATTTATATTGTTAACGAAATAACTCCTAACGAGTATGAAGTAATTATAGCCCACAAAGTATTGGCAGAACCAGAAAATGAAGAAGCCTTCAACGCAATAGAAAAAACTGGAATCTTTGAAAGTCTTATAGATTTTGTAACACCAGAAAAAGCTTTAGACCCAGAAAGCATTAAAGATAAAACTGAAATTAAAACGGATAAAGGAACAGAATTAGGAACTAAAGAAATTGCAGATATAATAAATATTAAAGTAAAGGACACCAAAAAATTAGAAGATTTAGAAAAAACTTTTGGAACAACAAGTGTAGCTTTTAATTCAATAGGTGGAACAAATATTTTTAATATTTCAAGATACTTTTTTATGGGAGGGTCATTTAATTTAACATCACATAATGATTTTGATGATACAACTTTCATGGATTATTCAGTTAGTATAACTAAAGCAGGAGATACAACTTATGCCTATAGTAATACATATCCCGCAAGTGCCCAAAACGATGTAACCAACCAAAGTGCTGGAACTTATACTTTAACAATGACCCACCCAGAATATGTAACAAAAACATACACTGAAGTTATGGAAACACAATATGATTTATGTATTCAAGATAACGCAAATGTTACAGTAGCATGTGGAGCAGCAGTGGCAGGAGCTTATGCATTTTCAGATGCCACAGATATTAATAATGTGGAAAATATGTTTGATTCAAACACAGCAACTTATGCAACAATAACATCTTTAGATTTTACAGAAATTTATATGAATTATACAGTTCCTACAGGAGCAACTTATGCTTCATGGTTAGTTACGGCTTTCGGTGATTCAGGAGATACGACAATACTTTTAGATACTAATACTTCAATATTACAATTAAGAATAAGAGCTAAAGCTGGAGAAGCTGTGGCAAATATATTATTACAAGCATACAATGGAACAGCTTGGACTAATTTATCTTATACACCATTACAGGTTTATAACTCACAAATATTTGATGAACAAATAACTTGGTTCACTCAAATAGATAATGTTATTGATGTAATATATAACACATCTCAAGCATTAATAACTTTTAATATGTACGATATAAAAAGCCGTGAATCAATAGAAGATTACACATTATACATAAACGATACAAGTACAGGTATCGTAACTACACACGTTGTCACAGATGCAATTGCAGGATATACAATTCCATTAAACGCAGAGATAGCATACAACATATCGTTTGTTCAAGCACCATATTTTAATATGAGTGAAGTACACACTTTTGATTTCAAAGATGTAAAAACAGTAAATATGTATGTTCCTTATTATTCAGCATTAACAATTTATGATGAAGGAACTTTAGAACTATTTGATTTTGGTAATCCTATAGAAAGTAAATTATTAATAATTTGTGACGGAGAAACTAAAACTATAGAGTTAACACATGAAGTAGCAATAAATGCAACACACAATGAAACAGTTGCTATAGACACAATACCTATAGAATGTGAATACACAGCATTTAAATTTTCATTAACCTATGTTGCAGACTCAGGAGCATTAAATATTTATAGACACCTTATAGTACCTTATGCGGATTCATTTAATATAACAGCATATTTATTAGATACTACAGGCTCATACAATTTTGTTTATTCTGCAATAATATTAGATGATTTAATGGGGCGTTATGAAAATGCTAGCGTATGGATATACAAACAAATAGAAAATGGGACAGTACTTATAGCTTCATATTATACAGATATAGAAGATAAAGTGGGTGCTTATTTAATAGAGAATAATAATTATATTATAGAAGTTCATTCATCAAATAATCCTGATAGAATTATTGGGGATTATCAAGCAGATGTCGGTGAAGATAAAGTAATAAGTTTATATGATATAAATTTAGATGCTTCGGGAACAAGTTTTTATCAAGATGTGACAACAAGTATGCACATTATAAATGATAGCACAACAGGTATAGCTAATGCAATATTTTATTATAGTGACCCAAACAATCAAACAGAAACTTTACAAATGACAATTAGAGAAAATACTGTTAACGGCGCTATAATTTATGAATCGCCAGTTTATGACTGGGCATCATATAAAGAAGTTCAAGTACCATTAGTTGGATATAGTGAGCAAACACTTATAGCATCAATGATAATAACTAATGAAGAAATTGGAGACAGAAATGTATCCGCAGTATTAAATAGAGATTGGAAAATACGTTTACCATTAATAGATGATATAGAACAAGAAACATTAAATTGGATGTTTATAATATTAATATCAATGGTTGCATTAATGGCTTCATTTAGCGCAAATAAAGTTTCACTAGTAGTTGCTGGTATAGCTTTCGTGTTTGCAATATTTGGATGGATGACCGTATCACTAGGAGTTGTAGCAATAGCAGCAATTGTAGCAATCTTAGATATGGTAATGAAAACTAAGAGATAAAATGATACTAGGAAAAGTTACATGGTTAGTGTTAATATCAATAACGTTTAATTTAGCGGCAGCATTCGTAGCAATGGCCATAGTAAGTCCAAGTGGAACACCAATATTTGATGCAACAGCACAATCAAATTATGCGTTTGATAAAACAGAAGCACAAGCAACATCATTTACAACAGAGCTTGAAGAGACAATAAAGCCCGCAGGAAGCATTGAAGATAAAGGCGACCAAATATATAGGGTAATGGATGTTATGTCATTAGGGTTCCTGTATAAGTTTTACGATTCAATAGACACATATATTTATGGAAGCATAAATATTATAGACAATATATTCGGGCAATACCTAGATGCAGAAGTTAGAACCACACTATTTGGTAATGAAAACAATGAAGACTTAATACCAAATAAATTAGGAACACTAAAACTTTTAATATCAATATTATACATTTTTGCAGGATTCCAATTATTTACAGGAACAGAAATGACGGAGAATTTATAATGGCAGCACCAATAATAAACGCAACAGGATGGGAACAATTAATAGATGGTCACATGATTAATGCAGTGTACACAATGTTTAATGAAGCGTTCTTAGGGTCAGGACTTATAGTAATAATATTATTTTTATTATACCAATTCATGTTATATCAAAAAACACAAAATTTTACTTTAATGTTTATAGTTGGAATATTATTCACTTCAATGTATGGGTTAAGCGTGTATGTTGAAGCATTCAGTTTGCAAATAATGTTTTTAATTATAGTATTGGAACTAACAGGAATGTTGGTGGCAACATTCTTTTATTAAATAAAGATGGCGAAGACACGAAGAATCATCACTACGAATAAAGAAATTTATGAAAAGCTTAACATGTTACAGTTGAGCACAGACGTAGTTATCAAAGATGCAGCATCATTACAAATAAAAAAAATATTAAACAACATTAATAAATACAACAAATGTGTTTCTATGGAAAAAATTGGGAGTTACTTTCTTTTGAAGAAAGAAGGACCAATAAATTTTGCCGTGTATTATCGTAAATTATAAATCAAAAAAAAATATATATATAAAGGATGTTAGGTAATATATATTTATTAAATAATTATTAATCAATTATTAATTAAACGGTGGTGTACGCCGACCTTGGAGGGATGTACAAATGTTTATGGCTATCGCTATTGGCGCAATTGGAATCGGTATTGTTTTAATGGTTGGATATTTAGTAATCGCACAAGTTAGAGCGGCTCTACCAACTGATAATTTAGATAACGACACTACTGACGCAATGGACGCAACTCAATCAACTGTTTTTGCTGGGTTCGGACTTATTGCAGTTGGAATTATTGTCCTTGCTGCTTTTGGTTTAATCAATATTTTTAAATAAATAGAGATTGACTGAAACGTAGTATTAATCAACGATACAGCCCATTTCGGGCTGACTTTTTTTCTTTTTTTTTATTTATTAATTTAAAATATAAAGTGTTTTAAATATACTTAAAACTTGTTTCTTTATAAAGGCGTATGCAATTTTAATAAAATAATATAGTTTAAAATTTGTTTTAAGTAATGTGTGTTAATAGTTTTAAGTAAACAATAAACCATAAAGTTTATAAAGGTACAAATAAATTGTATATTTATGAAAATTAATGTCTAAAGCAATCCCACTATCTTTAGTGGTGGGAAGAATTTAG
>CAYXXQ010000165.1:0-7670 GCA_964469075.1 uncultured Rhodobacter sp. | reverse complement strand
AGCGCAGTCGGCTGACCCGCGCCCCGTCGATTGAAACCGCGCCCAGCTATGCCCCTGATGGCGGCCAGATCGTGTTTGAAAGCGACCGCGCCGGCAACCAACAGCTTTACATCATGCAGGCAGGTGGCGGCGAGGCCCGGCGCATCAGCTTTGGCGCGGGCCGCTACGGCACCCCGGTCTGGTCGCCGCGCGGCGATCTGATCGCCTTTACCAAGATCAACAAAGGCCGGTTTCATATCGGTGTCATGCGGCTTGATGGCAGCGAAGAACGGCTGTTAACCGCCTCGTTCCTGGACGAAGGCCCGACCTGGTCGCCCAATGGCCGGGTTTTGATGTTTTTCCGCGAAACCCCCGGCTCCAGCGGTGCACCGTCGCTTTATTCGGTCGATGTCAGTGGCCGCAACCTGAAGCGCGTTAACACTCCTGGATTTGGCTCGGACCCGTCCTGGTCCGCACTGCTTAAATAATCCGTCTGATTGATTTCAAAAGCCACCAAAGGGTGGTAAGATGCCCACGGGCAGAAAAGGAAAAACCAAGATGAAACCGACACTGGCAGGATTGGCACTACTCGCAGCGCTGGCGCTGGCGGGGTGTGGCCAGGGCATTCCAAACAGCGGCCTTAACGGCGTCGATACGGCTGGCAATTTCCAGCAGGACTCGCCGGAATTCTTCGTCGCCTCGATCGGCGACCGGGTGTTGTTCACAGTTGACCAAAGCAACCTCAACCCCGAAGCGATGTCGATCCTTGACGCGCAAGCCGCCTGGCTGATGCAAAACGTTGAGTTTTCGGCCCTGATCGAAGGCCATGCCGACGAACAAGGCACGCGCGAATATAACCTCGCCCTTGGGGCACGTCGCGCCAGTGCCGTGCAAAGCTATCTTGTTAGCAGGGGTGTTGCAAATAACCGCTTAACAACAGTCACTTACGGTAAAGAGCGGCCGCTTGAGATCTGCTCGACCGAGGCTTGCTGGTCCAAAAACCGTCGCGCCGTGACCGTGGTTTCCGCCGGGCTGAACAGCTAAGGTTGGACGATGACCGATCTGAAACGCTTCTTTTCAATGATTGTGCTGGCAGGCCTTCTTGCCGGCACAATCGCCATGCCCACCGCGGCCCAGGACCGGCGCGAAACCCTGGCCGATATCCGCCAGGAGCTGAGCTTTCTGAACGTAGAAATCCGCCGCCTGAACCAAGAATTGTCAACCACCGGCACCAATCAGGGCGTGTCCGGCCAGGGCACAAGCCTGCAACGTCTGGATGCCCTGGAGGGGGAGTTGCGGCGGATCACCGGCAAAATCGAAGAGCTGGAGTTTCGCATCAACCGCATCGTCCAGGACGGCACCAACCGCATTGGTGATCTGGAATTTCGGCTGGTTGAACTTGAAGGTGGCGATGTCAGTAAGCTTGGCCAAACCTCGACCCTTGGCGGTCAGGAATTGGTCACGACCCCTTTGCCGACGACCCCGACCAATCCCAACACGACCGAACTTGCGGTCAGTGAAGAGGTTGATTTCCAAAAGGCCCGCGCCGCCCTTGATGAGGGTCAGTTTCAACAAGCCGCAGAACTGTTTGGCATGTTCGCCGAAACCTATCCCGGTGGCCCGCTGACCACCGAAGCGCATTTTTTGCGCGGCGATGCGCAATCCGAACTGGGTCAGTGGAGCAGTGCTGCCCGCAGCTATCTGCAAAGTTTCAGCAGCGCGCCTGACAGCCCGATTGCCCCGGACGCGCTTTACCGGCTTGGCGTCAGCCTTGATCAGATCGGCCAACGCGAAGAGGCGTGTCTGACCCTGAACGAGGTTGGCCTGCGCTATCCGTCGACCCCGGCGCATCAAAAGGCGCAGGCGGATATGGCGCGGATGGAATGCGGCGCCTAAGCCAGGACCAGTCCGACCGTTTCAACGCGGCCCTGACCGGTTGCCTTGGCGAAATCCCCCCGCAAAAACTGGGCATTGCCCTGTCAGGCGGCGGCGACAGCACCGCCCTTCTGGTGCTTCTGGCCGACTGGGCCGCAACCCAAAAAGTGCGCCTTTCGGCCGCCACGATCAACCACCACCTCCGCCCCGAGGCAGAGGCTGAATTCACCCAGGCGGCTGATCTGTGCGCGGGCCTGAACGTGCCACATCAGGTGTTGCATTGGCGGGATTGGGACGGGCAGGGCAATTTGCAGGCCGCCGCCCGTCAGGCCAGGCTGACCCTGCTGACAGGCTGGGCCAAGGGCGAAAACCTGAACCGGGTCGCCCTTGGTCACACGCTTGATGATCAGGCCGAAACGGTGTTGTTGCGGCTGTTGCGCGGCTCGGGCGTGGACGGTTTGTCGGGGATGCAGGCGGCTCGGGTTGCCGGAGGCATCCACTGGTTGCGGCCTTTGCTTGGCTATCGACGTGTAGAATTGCGCCGTCTCTTGAAAGATTTAAACATCCCCTGGTCCGAAGACCCCAGCAACCAGGATCCCCGTTTTGATCGCGTCACCAGCCGCCGCGCGCTGGTCTGTCTTGAGGATCTGGGCCTGACCGCCGAAGGCCTTGCCAACACCGCCGAGCGCCTGCAACTGTCTCGCAAAGCGCTAGAGCTTGCCACGCAAGTTGCTGCCCGCACGATCTGCCAGATCACGCCGCTGGGCGAGGTTCTGATCGACCGCGCCGGGTTCTTGAATCTGCCCGAAGACATTGGCCTGCGGCTGATGGCGCATGCGCTGAAATGGGTTGCAGGCAATCCATATAGGCCCCGCATGACGGCTTTGTCAGCCCTGATTGCAACCGTCACTGACACCGAAAAACGCGCGGTTCTGGGCGGCTGCCTTGTCACGCCGCAACGCGACGGCAAGCTGCGCATTGGCCGCGAAGCCGCAGCTGTGGCGGGCCTTACCACGCTGGTCACGACCCTTTGGGACGGCCGCTGGCGCGCCTATGTGCCACCGGAATTTCAGGATGCTGAAATCCGCGCGCTTGGCGAATACGGGCTTAAGCTTTGTGCCACCTGGCGCGACGCGGACCTCCCCCGCGACGGCCTGATCGCCGCCCCGTCCATCTGGTGCAAGGGCTATTTGCTGGCGGTGCCATTTGCTGCGCATCTGGCCGAAACGCCCCAAGGATGCGCGTTAACCCTGGAAAAAGGCCAGGAACACTTTTATTCCTCGGTTTTATCGCATTGAATCCTCTCTGCTGATGCCTATGTTAGGCACAACTCCGGCGCGGTCATCCGTGCCAGTCCCTCATTCAAGGAGCCGGTGTTTTGGGAAACACTCGCAATATCGCTTTCTGGCTTGTTTTATTCCTGCTGGTCATTGCGCTTTTCAATATGTTCAATTCCAGCCAATCCTCGATGAGCACCCGTACGGAGGCGTATTCGACCTTCATGGAAGCGGTCGATCGCGGTGAAGTTGAAAGCGTCGTACTGGATGGCGAAAAGATTTACGTCAAAGGCACCGATGGCACGCAATTCGTGACGATCCGGCCTGATGGCGCCAATCCGACAGACAAACTGCTGGAATCGCGCGTGCAGATCAACGCCGAGCCGCAAGAGGCCTCGGGCATCCTGAGTTTCCTGTCCCTGTTCGGCCCGGTCCTGCTGCTGGTCGGCGTCTGGATTTTCTTCATGAACCGGATGCAGGGCGGCGGCAAAGGCGGCGCGATGGGGTTTGGCAAATCCAAAGCCAAGTTGCTGACCGAAAAATCGACCCGGGTTTCGTTTGACGATGTCGCCGGTATCGACGAAGCCAAGGATGAGTTGGAAGAGATCGTTGAATTCCTGCGAGACCCCGGCAAATTCACCCGTCTTGGCGGCATGATCCCCAAAGGCGCTTTGCTGGTCGGCCCGCCGGGCACCGGTAAAACTCTGCTGGCCCGCGCTATTGCTGGCGAGGCCGGGGTGCCGTTCTTTACCATTTCCGGTTCGGATTTCGTTGAAATGTTCGTCGGCGTCGGGGCATCCCGGGTGCGCGACATGTTCGAGCAGGCCAAGAAAAACGCGCCCTGCATCGTTTTCATCGACGAAATTGACGCGGTTGGACGGCATCGTGGTGCCGGATACGGCGGCGGCAATGACGAGCGTGAACAGACATTGAACCAGTTGCTGGTGGAAATGGACGGGTTTGAGGCCAATGAAGGCGTGATCCTGATCGCCGCCACCAACCGGCCTGACGTTCTTGACCCAGCCCTGCTGCGCCCCGGTCGGTTTGACCGCCAAATTCAGGTGCCAAACCCTGACATCAAGGGCCGTGAAAAAATCCTGGCCGTACATGCGCGCAAAACGCCGCTGGCACCGGATGTCGATCTGCGCATCATCGCCCGTGGCACGCCCGGATTTTCGGGCGCTGATCTGGCGAACCTCGTGAACGAATCCGCTTTGATGGCAGCCCGCACCGGCAAGCGGTTCGTGACGATGGAAGATTTTGAGAACGCCAAAGACAAGGTGATGATGGGGGCCGAGCGCCGCTCGATGGTGATGACCGAAGACGAGAAAAAGCTGACTGCCTATCACGAGGCTGGACACGCGATCGTCGGCTTGAACGTGCCCCAACATGACCCGATCCACAAAGCGACAATCATCCCGCGTGGTCGCGCGCTGGGTCTGGTCTTGTCACTGCCGGAACGTGATCAATTGTCTGTCACCAAGACCAAATATAAATCCAAAATCGCGATGGCGATGGGTGGTAAAGTGGCCGAAGAATTGATCTTCGGAGCGGAAAACGTCACCTCAGGGGCGTCGTCAGACATCCAGCAGGTGACACGGATCGCACGCGCAATGGTGACGCAGTTTGGTATGTCCGAATCCCTCGGCAATATCGAATATGTCAGCGAGCAGCCCTCCTATCTTGGGCCGCAAAGCGGGCAGTTCAACGCCGGGCCAGAGGCGCGCAAACAGATCGACACCGAAGTGCGCAAGCTGGTCGATGAAGGCTATGAACGCGCCAAGTCGATCCTGACCGAAAAGGCTGATGATCTGGAACGGCTGGCCCTTGGCTTGCTGGAATACGAAACCCTGACCGGGGCTGAGATCACCAAGGTGATCGCAGGCGAAGCCCTGAACCGGGGCGGCGATGCCGACGACACCCCGACCGGCGGCTCAAGCGCCAGTGTCACGGCCATTCCCAAGACCAAAAAGCCGAAACCGCCGAAAGACACCGGGATGGAGCCCGAGCCTTCGGCCTGATCGCGGCTGGAGAATCAACAAATCTGACAAAACGCCCGGCCTGGTCCGGGCGTTTTGCGTCCCATGCACCGCTTTGACTTGCCCCGCCCGGCCGCTCGGCGTTACGGTCGCCGAATTAAAGCGTTTCGAGAAAGACTTGAGACATCGCGTATCACCAAAAGCCCGAGAACGCGCAGCGTGACAGGGTTTTGGTGATGCAAGTATTTCTAGAAACGCTATAGTCTACGGAGGCCAGAAATGCCCGCACTACGCCCGACAGATTTTACCGGCCAAGTCGTTTTCCTGGGCGGGGTCAAAGACCGCGAGGCGCGCTTGGCCTCGGACGCCAAAACAACGATCAAGGCGCGGTTCAACGGGTTTTCCGGCGAATCCCACGCCGGGCTGACGCGGCCGTCTGACAATCGGGTGACATCGCAGCATCCGCTGGGCACGGAAATCCGCAACACTCGGCAGTTCAGCATCGTTTCGGACGAGGAACTGGCACTGATCGCCGCCGATATGGGCCTTGAGAGGTTTGATCCGCGCTGGGTTGGTGCCTCGATGGTGATCAGGGGCATTCCTGATTTCACTTACGTGCCGCCCTCATCCCGGCTGCAATTTACCAGCGGTGCGACGCTGGTGGTCGATCTGGAAAACCGCCCCTGCAACCTGCCCGCACCTGAGATTGAAAAAGACGCCAAGGGCTTTGGCGCCAAGTTCAAGCCAGCCGCCAAGCGGCGACGTGGGGTGACGGCCTGGGTTGAACGCGAGGGCCCGATTTCGGTCGGCGATTCGCTGCGCCTGCATGTCCCGGATCAACCGCCCTGGGCGCATTTCCCGTTCTGATCAAAGCGGAATTAGGGGCAGAACCGCTTCCTAGATTTCCGAAAGGAACGAGACTGCGACATCTTGGGCGATTCTAACGCGCAGAATGTCGGAAAGCGTTCTAAGCCATGCAGATTTTCTGGATATATGCGGGAAGAGATAGACACAGCCAGCCGTAATCAAAAGGAAAGCAGCTAATGGGATACAAATCAGATATCGAGATCGCGCGCGAAGCCAACAAGCTTCCGATCCAGGAAATCGGCGCGAAATTGGGCATCCCGTCCAAGGATTTGCTGCCGTTTGGCCATGACAAAGCCAAGCTGTCCGACGAATTCATCAAGGCTCAGCGCGGCAAGAAAGACGGCAAGCTGATCTTGGTCACGGCGATCAACCCGACCCCGGCTGGTGAGGGTAAAACCACAACCACGGTTGGCCTGGCGGATGGCCTGAACCGGATCGGCAAACAGGCTGCGATCTGTATCCGCGAAGCCTCGCTCGGGCCGTGTTTTGGCATGAAAGGCGGGGCCGCCGGGGGGGGCTATGCCCAGGTCGTGCCGATGGAAGAAATGAACCTGCATTTCACCGGCGATTTCCACGCGATCACCTCAGCCCATAACTTGCTGAGCGCGATGATCGACAACCATATCTATTGGGGCAACGAGCTGGAAATCGACGAACGTCGCGTCGTCTGGCGCCGGGTTCTTGACATGAACGACCGGGCCTTGCGCGATGTCGTGACCTCACTTGGCGGTGTCACAAACGGCTTTCCGCGCCAGACCGGGTTTGACATCACGGTGGCCTCAGAAGTCATGGCGATCTTGTGCCTGGCGATGGATCTTGGGGATCTGGAGAAGCGTCTGGGCGACATCATCGTTGCCTATCGCCGCGACAGAACCCCGATCTATTGTCGTGATATCAAGGCCGATGGCGCGATGACGGTGCTGTTGCAACAAGCGATGCAGCCCAATCTGGTGCAGACGCTGGAAAACAACCCGGCCTTCGTGCATGGCGGCCCGTTCGCCAATATCGCGCATGGCTGCAATTCGGTCGTGGCGACGACAACGGCGCTGAAGTTGGCGGATTATGTCGTCACCGAGGCCGGTTTTGGCGCCGATCTGGGAGCCGAAAAATTCATGAACATCAAGTGCCGCAAAGCCGGGCTTGCGCCCAGTGTTGTTGTGCTGGTGGCCACTGTGCGGGCAATGAAAATGAACGGTGGGGTCGCCAAGGCTGATTTGGGGGCTGAAAACGTCGAGGCCGTGAATGCTGGTTGCCCCAACCTTGGCCGTCATATTTCCAACATGAAGGGTTTTGGTGTTCCGGTGGTGGTTGCGATCAACCATTTCGTCACCGATACCGAGGCCGAGATCGCCGCGATCAAGGCCTATGTTGCCTCGCACGGGGCCGAAGCGATCCTCAGCCGACATTGGGAGCTTGGTTCGGAAGGGTCTGCTGATCTTGCAACGCGGGTGGCGGAAATCGCTGACGCTGACATCGCGAATTTCGCACCGATCTATCCCGATGACATGCGTCTGATGGAAAAGATCGAAACCATCGCCAAGCGGATTTACCACGCGGACGAGGTGCTGGCCGACAAGAAAATCCGTGATCAGCTGCGGCAATGGGAAGAAGCGGGCTATGGCCATTTGCCGATCTGCATGGCGAAAACTCAGTACAGTTTTTCGACCGATCCCAACCTGCGCGGCGCGCCCAC
>CAYXXQ010000164.1:2885-7737 GCA_964469075.1 uncultured Rhodobacter sp. | reverse complement strand
TTGGCCTGCCGCTTTACGGGCTGGCGCTGGGCATGGGGCCGGGGCAGGCGGCCTCATTGGTTGTGGTTTCAACCTTTGCGGGGGCGGCTTTTCAGTTTCCGGTCGGCTGGTGGTCGGACCAGACGGATCGGCGGCTGGTGATTGCTTGCTTATCGGCCGGTGGCGGGCTGGTTGCGGTGCTGCTGGCGCTGGGGCTGTGGCCCTTGCCGGTGCATGCTGGGGTGATCCTGATGTCGGGACTGTTGCTGCCGGTTTATTCGATTTGCGTGGCGCAGGCCAATGACCATCTGACCGCGGCCCAAATCGTACCGGCCAGCGGGACATTGGTTTTGGCGCTGAATATCGGCATTCTGGTCGGCGCCCTTGGCGGGCCGAGCCTGTTGGGCCTGGCCGGGCCCGGGGGCATGATGCTGTTTCTGGCCGCACTTGCCGGGCTGACGGTTTTAGTGGCGCTGTTGCGGGTGGCGCAGGTGGATGCGCCGGAAGAAACCGGGGCGGCATTGGCGCTGGCGGCACAGGGCGTGCAGTCGGCCGGGCGCTTGCATCCGGATGTGCCCGTCCAGCCTGATAAATCGGCGAAATCTGGTAAGAACGCGGGATAATCTTCGATTATTCTGCCGCTTATCGGCATAATCTTCTAAAAATGACTGCGCGCGGGTTGAAATTGCCGAAAATCTTCGGCTGAGGATTTGCTAGGAACGGCGTGTTGAATTCTGCCTTGGGGGACCGCGCGATGATCAAGACACCTTATCTTTTGTTTCTGGGCGATGCACCGGATGCACTGGCTGCAAAAGTAGCGCAGGGCATCAAGGATTGGCGGCCTGACGTGTCGGTCGGGCAGTACCGTATGGACGGCTGCAAGGCCGATATGGGCCTGCCGGACATGACCCTGGCCGAGGCGAAAGCCGCCGGTGCCAAGACGCTGGTGATCGGGGTCGCCAACCGTGGCGGGATAATCTCGCCTGCGTGGAAAAAGGTGCTGGTGATGGCGCTGGAAGAAGGATTTGACATCGCCAGCGGGTTGCACAACCTGCTTCAGGATGAGCCTGAGCTGGTGGCCGTCGCCAAGGCTTGCGGGCGCGATCTGCATGATGTGCGGGTGCCTGAGGTTGAGTATCCGATCGCCAATGGCCGCCGTCGCACCGGCAAACGGTGTCTGGCCGTTGGCACCGATTGTTCGGTTGGCAAAATGTATACCGCCATTGCGATGGAGCGTGAAATGCGCAACCGTGGCATGAAGGCGGATTTCCGGGCGACCGGGCAAACCGGCATTCTGATCACCGGCGATGGCGTGCCTTTGGATGCGGTTGTGGCGGATTTCATGGCCGGGGCTGTGGAATATATCACGCCGGATGCTGAGGAGGATCACTGGGATCTGATCGAGGGTCAGGGCTCACTTTACCACGTATCTTATTCCGGGGTGACAATGGCGCTGGTGCATGGCGGGCAGCCCGATGCGCTGATCCTGTGTCATGAACCGACGCGGGCGCATATGCGGGGTCTGCCGGAATACCAGCAACCCTCGTTGGCGGAATTGCACGCAACCGCGCTGACGCTGGCGCGGGTTGGCAATCCGGCGTGTCAGGTTGTGGCGGTTTCCGTCAACACCCAACACTTAAGCGAGGCTGACGCCCTGACTTACATGGCCGGGGTCGAGGCCGAGATGGGCTTGCCGACGGTCGATCCGTTCCGGCAGGGGGCCGCGCGGCTGGTGGATGCTTTGGCCGGGATCAAGGGCCGGGGAGCCGCTGTGGCGACCGCGCATGATCCAGCGATTGTTCCGGACGCTTGAGCATGCATCTTCAGGTGACGCGCGATGTCTTTCGACTGGCGCAGGTGTTTACGATCTCGCGCGGTTCCCGGACCGAGGCTGCGGTTCTGACGGTGCGCATCACAGAAGGTGCGTTCACCGGTCAGGGCGAATGCGTGCCTTACGCGCGCTATGGCGAAACGCTGGACAGTGTGACGGCCCAGATCGAAGGCCTGGATTTGCCGATTGACCGTTCGGATTTGCAGGCAGCGCTGCCAGCTGGCGCCGCCCGCAACGCGGTGGATTGCGCGCTATGGGATCTTGACGCCAAGCGCACCGGCCAGCCGGTCTGGCAGATGGCCGGTCTGGACGCGCCTGGCCCAGAGATTACCGCCTATACCTTATCGCTGGCCAGCCCCGACAAGATGCAGGCGCAGGCGGCAGAAAACGCGTTTCGGCCTTTGCTGAAAACCAAGCTGGGCGGCGGGCCGGAAGATGTGGCGCGGATTAAAGCGGTGCGCGCAGGTGCGCCAAACGCGCGGATCATCGTTGACGCCAATGAAGGCTGGACGCCTGCGCTTTATGCCGAACTTGCGCCAGTGCTGGTGGATCTTGGGGTTGAGATGGTGGAGCAGCCCTTGCCTGCCGGTCAGGATGATGCATTGCTGACGCTGGATCGGGTGCTGCCGGTTTGTGCCGATGAAAGCTGCCATGACCGGGACAGCCTGCCTGGGCTGAAGGGCAAATATGACATCGTTAATATCAAGCTCGATAAAACCGGCGGATTGACCGAGGCGCTGGCGCTGCGCTCGGCGGCACTTGAGGCCGGGTTTGGTGTGATGGTTGGCTGTATGGTCGGCTCGTCCTTGGCGATGGCCCCGGCAGTGCTGGTGGCGCAAGGTGCGGCCTATACGGACCTTGACGGCCCGCTGTTGTTGGCCGAAGACCGGGACCCGAAGCTGTCGTTTGACGACAGGGGTGTCCATCCCGCGCCGACGGCGCTTTGGGGATAATTTAAAAAGGGAAAACATCATGGGTCGCATCGTTTATGTGAACGGCGAATATCTGCCCGAGGCAGAGGCGAAAGTCTCGATCTTTGATCGCGGGTTTCTGATGGCGGACGGGGTTTATGAAGTGACCTCGGTGCTGGGTGGCAAGCTGATCGACTTTGACGGTCATGCGGTGCGGCTGGCGCGTTCGCTGGGGGAGCTTGATATGGGCAACCCGCTCAACAAGGATGACCTGCTGGCGATCCACCGTGAACTGGTAGCTCGCAACGCGGTGGTTGATGGTGGGGTTTATCTGCAAATCACCCGTGGCGCACCGGGCGACCGGGATTTCGTCTTTCCCGATCCCGAAACCACGCCGCAAACGGTGGTACTGTTCACCCAGTCCAAACCCGGTCTGGCCGAAAGCCCGCAAGCCAAGGTCGGGATCAAGGTTATTTCAATAGACGACATCCGCTGGGGACGGCGCGATATCAAGACGGTGCAGTTGCTTTACCCGTCAATGGGTAAGATGATGGCCAAGAAGGCCGGTTGCGATGACGCCTGGCTGGTCGAGGACGGGTTTGTGACCGAGGGCACCTCCAACAACGCCTATATCGTCAAGGATCGTAAGATCATCACCCGCGAACTGAGCACCGATATCCTGCACGGCATCACTCGCGCTGCGGTGCTGCGGTTTGCCCGTGAGGCGCAGATGGAAATCCAAGAGCGCCCCTTCACCATTGCCGAGGCACAGGCGGCGGATGAGGCGTTCATCACCTCGGCCTCGATGTTTGTGATGCCAGTGGTGGAAATCGACGGCGCGAAAATCGGGAGCGGCACCCCTGGTTCCGTGGCGCCGCGCCTGCGTGAAATCTACCTTGAAGAAAGCCGCAAGACCGGGATCTAAGGCCTGCTTTTCTTTCTTTCATAAATATCCCCGCCGGAGGCTCCGACGCTGGTATAATCCGGCTTTGTGAAAGAGGCTTTCTTTGGCCAAGTGTCAGTCCTTGGCGTCGACGTTTTCGGCGAAAGCGGTTTTGAAGGCGGCTTGCTGTTCGGCGCTGGCCTTGGTCTGGTGTTGGGTTTTCCAGTCGTCATAGGGCATGCCGTAAAAGGCTTCGCGGCCTTCTTCCTTGGTCATGGCGATGCCGCGTTCAGCGGCGGCTTCCTGATACCAGCGCGACAGGCAGTTGCGGCAAAACCCGGCCAGGGTCATCATGTCGATGTTCTGGGCGTCCGGGCGCTTTTCCATCAGGTGTTCGCGCAGGCGGCGAAAGGCGGCGGCTTCCAGTTCGGTTTGGGTTTGGGTGTCCATGTCGTCCTCTTTCAGATCGGGGTTTTGGCGATGACGTCGCGCAGGATCGGGGCCAGGCGTTCGGCCCAGTTTTGCTGCCGACCGTCTTCGCGGATCAGGTCGTTGCGCAGTTCGATCAGGATATTGGGGTGACGCGCATCCAGGGCGTGCCTGTCGATGCTATCACCGTTCAGATGGCCGCCATAGGGTTCGTTTTCACCAACACATAGGTCGGGTTCGGCGCGCAGGCGCGCGAGCATCGGTTTGGCCAGGCGCTGGTCTTTTTCGTGCAGGATACCGATATGCCAGGGCCGTTTTGGCCGTCCTGTCAGCTGCGCAGTGAAGCTGTGGATGGCGATCAGGGTCGGCGCGGTTCGGCTGGCCAGTAGGCCTGCAAGCCCCGCGTGATAGGGGCGGTAAAGCGTGTTTAGCCGCCAGTGTCGGTCTTGTTCGGTCAGGTGGCGATTGCCGGGGACGATGGTGCCGTCGTAAAGCTGCATGATCAGGGTCGGGTCATCCTCACCCCGGTTGGGGTCGATCACCAGGCGCGAGAATTTCGACAGGATGACAGGGGCGTTCAGCAGATCGCCCAGATGCCGCGATACCCCGGCGGCGCCGACATCATAAGCGATGTGGCGATCCATGTCGTCCGATGGCAGGCCAAGACAGCCATTGCCGACCTCGACCGGCACGTGGTTTGACGCGTGATCGCAGGTGATTATGATCTGGTTGTCGCGGTTGGCGCCGATGATTTCACAGGCTTGGTTTTCGGGTGTCATGAATTCCTCAACATTTGGGCTATAGATACTGAATGCAGGA